>NZ_JBNQTI010000175.1:0-17079 GCF_050325825.1 Kitasatospora sp. LaBMicrA B282 | reverse complement strand
TGACTCGTTCCAGCCCGACTGTCCAGGGCCACTCCGGCTCAAACGAATTCACCCCTACCGAGCGGCACACAACCACCGGTTCCCACCGTCGTGGCCAGGTTCCAACCATCGTGTCTCGGCTCACCGCCTGGGCCATCGTGCTCAGCTCGCCAACTCTCGCGCTCACTCGCCAACTGAAGCGCTCAGTGACATCGCGCTCCGCGAAGTCACCCCTTCCTCCTTGCATGAATGTTCCGAGCTGCGTATATTCATGCCAAGCCTTAGGGAGGAGCAGTCATGACCGTGCGAGTCGCCGTTGCCGGAGCCAGCGGGTATGCGGGTGGCGAGGTGCTGCGTCTGCTGCTCGCCCACCCGGAGGTGGAGATCGGCGCGCTGACCGGCGGGTCGAACGCCGGGGCCGCGTTCGTGGAGTTGCAGCCGCACCTGGTGCAGCTGGCCGACCGGGTGCTGGAGCCGACCACCCCCGAGGTGCTGGCCGGGCACGACGTGGTCTTCCTGGGTCTGCCGCACGGGCAGTCGGCGGCGGTGGCCGCGGCGCTCGGCGAGGACGTGCTGGTGATCGACTGCGGCGCGGACTTCCGGCTGAAGCAGGCCGCCGACTGGGAGCAGTTCTACGGCTCCGCGCACGCCGGGACCTGGCCGTACGGCCTGCCCGAGCTGCCCGGCCACCGGGCGGCGCTCAAGGGCACCAAGCGGATCGCGGTGCCGGGCTGCTACCCGACCGCCGTCTCGCTCGCGCTCTTCCCGGCCTACACGGCGCAGCTGGCCGAGCCGGAGGCCGTGGTGGTCGCGGTCAGCGGGACCTCGGGGGCCGGCAAGGCGCCCAAGGTGAACCTGCTGGGCAGCGAGGTGATGGGCTCGGTCACGCCGTACGGGGTGGGCGGGGTGCACCGGCACACGCCGGAGATGGTGCAGAATCTCAGCCAGGTGGCCGGCGAGCCGGTCGGTGTCTCCTTCACCCCGACCCTGGTGCCGATGTCCCGCGGGATCCTGGCCACCTGCAGCGCCAAGGCCAAGCCGGGCGTCACCGCGGGCGACGTCCGGGCTGTCTACCAGCAGGCCTACGCCGACGAGCCGTTCGTCCGGCTGCTGCCCGAACTGCACTGGCCGCAGACCAAGTCGGTGCACGGCGCCAACACGGCGCTGGTCCAGGTGGTGCTGGACGAGCAGGCCGGGCGGATCATCGCGATCAGTGCGATCGACAACCTGGTGAAGGGCACCGCGGGTGGCGCGGTGCAGAGCATGAACATCGCCCTCGGTCTGCCCGAGGAGCTGGGTCTTCCGCTGAACGGAGTCGCGCCTTGAGCAGCAGCTTGAGCACCAGTCAGAGCAGCAGTCAGAACGTCGGGGTCACCGCCGCGCAGGGCTTCCGAGCCGCCGGCGTCACGGCCGGGATCAAGGCCTCCGGCACCCCGGACCTCGCGCTGGTGGTCAACGACGGGCCCTCGCTCGCCGCGGCCGGCGTCTTCACCTCGAACCGGGTGAAGGCGGCTCCGGTGCTCTGGTCCCAGCAGGTGCTGAAGGGCGGCCAGGTGGCCGCCGTGATCCTCAACTCCGGTGGCGCCAACGCCTGCACCGGCCCGGCCGGGTTCCAGGACACGCACGCCACCGCCGAGCGGGTGGCCGCCGAACTGGGCGTCAGCGCGGGGGAGGTGGCGGTCTGCTCGACCGGCCTGATCGGCGAGCGGCTGCCGATGGACCTGTTGCTGCCGGGCGTCGGCCTGGCGGCGAAGGAGCTGACCGCGCTGGGCGGCCAGGCCGCCGCGATCGCGATCAAGACCACCGACACCGTGCACAAGACCGCCCAGGTCACCGCCCCCGCCGGTTGGACGGTGGGCGGCATGGCCAAGGGGGCGGGGATGCTCGCCCCGGGCCTGGCCACCATGCTGGTGGTGGTCACCACCGACGCCGCCGTGGGGGCGGTGGAGCTGGACGCCGCGCTGCGCGAGGCCACCCGCACCACCTTCGACCGGGTGGACTCCGACGGCTGCATGTCGACCAACGACACCGTGCTGCTGCTCGCCTCCGGGGCCTCGGGCGTCACCCCGGCGGCCGCCGAGTTCGCCGCCGCGGTCGAGCAGGTCTGCGCCGACCTGGCCCGGCAGCTGATCGGCGACGCCGAGGGGGCGAGCAAGGACATCCGGATCGACGTCACCGGTGCGGCCACCGAGGACGAGGCGGTCACGGTCGCCCGCACCATCGCCCGCAACAACCTGCTGAAGTGCGCCATCCACGGCGAGGACCCGAACTGGGGCCGGGTGCTGGCGGCGATCGGCACCACCGACGCGGCCTTCGACCCGGACCGGCTGGACGTGGCGATCAACGACGTCTGGGTCTGCCGGGCCGGCGCCACCGGCGAGGACCGCACCCTGGTCGACATGACGGACCGCCAGGTGGTGATCACCGCGAACCTGAACGCGGGTGCCGCCGCCGCCACGGTCTGGACCAACGACCTGACCGCCGACTACGTGCACGAGAACAGCGCCTACTCCACCTGAGTCCAAGGACGGACCCCGTGCAGATCGCACCCAAGGGCGAACAGGCCCGCAACAACACCGCGTTGCCCAAGGCGCTGACGCTGATCGAGGCGCTGCCCTGGCTGGAGCGCTTCCACGGCAAGACCGTGGTGATCAAGTTCGGCGGCAACGCCATGGT
Organism: Kitasatospora sp. LaBMicrA B282; assembly: GCF_050325825.1. Taxonomy (NCBI): domain Bacteria; kingdom Bacillati; phylum Actinomycetota; class Actinomycetes; order Kitasatosporales; family Streptomycetaceae; genus Kitasatospora; species Kitasatospora sp. LaBMicrA B282. The sequence continues at coordinate 14,424 of NZ_JBNQTI010000175.1, read as the reverse complement.
CGACGAGTCGCTCAAGGCGGCCTTCGCCCAGGACGTGGTCTTCCTGCGCTACGCCGGCCTGCACCCGGTGGTGGTGCACGGCGGCGGCCCGCAGATCAGCGCCCAGCTGGACAAGCTCGGCCTGGAGTCCTCGTTCACCAACGGCCTGCGGGTGACCACCCCGGAGACCATGGACGTGGTCCGGATGGTGCTGGCCGGCCAGGTCCAGCGCGAGCTGGTCGGGCTGCTCAACGAGCACGGGCCGTTCGCGGTCGGGATGACCGGCGAGGACGCGCACACCATGACCGCGGTGAAGCGCTACGCGGTGGTGGACGGCGAGCAGGTGGACATCGGCCTGGTCGGCGACATCGTCAACATCGAGGCGGGCGCGGTCAAGGCGTTGATCGCCGACGGCCGGATCCCGGTGATCTCCTCGATCGCCCGCGGCGCCGACGGCCACGTCTACAACATCAACGCGGACACCGCCGCCGCCGCCCTCGCGGTCGCGCTCGGCGCGGAGATGCTGGTGGTGCTCACCGACGTGGAGGGCCTCTACGCGGACTGGCCGAGCTCGGACGACGTGATCAGCCAGCTGTCCGCCACCGAGCTGGAGGCCATACTGCCCACCCTGGCCAGCGGCATGCTGCCCAAGATGGAGGGCTGCCTGCGCGCGGTCCGCTCCGGCGTCGGCACCGCCCGGGTGCTGGACGGCCGGGTCCAGCACAGCCTGCTGTTGGAGATCTTCACCGACGAAGGGATCGGCACCATGGTGGTGCCGGACGACGAGAGCACCGTCCTGGGGGGACTGGCATGAGCGACCAGCCGACGACCGCCGGCAACGACCAGCTGACCAAGCGCTACCGGCACGCCTTCACCGACAACTACGGCACCCCGCGGCTGCCGCTGGTCCGCGGCGCCGGTGCGCTGCTCTGGGACGCGGACGGCAACGAGTACCTCGACCTGGTCGGCGGCATCGCGGTCAACGCCCTCGGGACCGCGCACCCGGCCGTGGTCGCGGCGGTGACCGAGCAGATCGGCCGGCTGGGCCACGTCTCCAACCTGTTCACCGCCGAGCCGACCATCGCGCTGGCCGAGCGGCTGCTGGAGCTGGACGAGCGCCCGGGCCGGGTCTTCTTCTGCAACTCGGGCGCCGAGGCCAACGAGGCCGCCTTCAAGATCAGCCGGCTGACCGGCCGGACCCACCTGGTGGCGCTGGAGGGCGGCTTCCACGGCCGCACCATGGGCGCGCTCGCGCTCACCGGGCAGCCCGCCAAGCAGGACCCGTTCCGGCCGCTGCCCGGGGACGTCACGTTCGTGCCGTTCGGCGACGTCGAGGCGCTGCGGGCGGCCGTGACCGAGCAGACCGCGGCCGTGGTGCTGGAGCCGATCCAGGGCGAGAACGGCGCGATCCCGCTGCCGCCCGGCTACCTGAGGGCGGCCCGCGAGATCACCCGGGCCACCGGCACCCTGCTGGTCCTGGACGAGGTGCAGACCGGCATCGGCCGCACCGGCCACTGGTTCGCCCACCAGGCCGAGCCGGGCATCGAGCCCGACCTGGTCACGCTGGCCAAGGGCCTGGGCGGCGGGCTGCCGATCGGCGCCGTGATCGCCTACGGCGCGGCCGGCGAACTGCTGCAGCCGGGCCACCACGGCACCACCTTCGGCGGCAACCCGGTGGTCGCGGCCGCTGCGCTCGCGGTGCTCGACACCATCGAGTCCGAGGGCCTGCTGGCCCGGGTGCGGGCCACCGGGGAGCGGTTGCGCAGCGGGATCGAGGCGCTGGGCGACCCGCTGGTCTCGCACGTGCGCGGCGCCGGGCTGCTGCTCGGCATCGTGCTCACCGAGCCGGTCGCGGCCCTGGTGCAGGCCGCCGCGCAGCGGGCCGGCTTCCTGGTGAACGCCGTGGCGGCGGACGCGGTCCGGCTGGTGCCGCCGCTGATCCTCACCGAGGACCAGGCGGACGCCTTCGTCGCCGCGCTGCCCGGGATCCTGGCGGCGGTGCGCGCCGAGTCGGCGGGCACCCCCGCAGCCCGGCAGGACGACCCGGCCGCGCAGCCGCGCGGGTAGTCCGGGAGAATCATCATCATGACCCAGCCCCCCGCCGACCAGCCCTCTGCCCAGCCCGCTGCCCGATCCGCGGAGGGGCAGCCCCCCGCCGGCCCGACGCCGCAGGTGCCGCAGACCCGCACGGCCCGGCACCGGCGGATCGTGGACCTGCTGACCCGTCAGCCCGTGCGCTCGCAGAGCCAGCTGGCCAAGCTGCTGGCCGACGACGGGCTGGTGGTCACCCAGGCCACCCTCTCCCGGGACCTGGACGAGCTGGGCGCGGTCAAGATCCGCAACCGGGACGGCGCCCTGATCTACGCCGTCCCGGCGGAGGGCGGCGACCGCACCCCGCGGGCGCCGATGGGGGAGTCCGCCAGCGAGGGGCGGATGGCCCGGCTGGCCGGCGAGCTGATGGTCTCGGCGACCGCCTCCGGGAACCTGGTGGTGCTGCGCACCCCGCCGGGGGCGGCGCAGTTCCTCGCCTCGGCGATCGACACGGCCGAGGTGCACGAGATCATCGGCACCATCGCGGGTGACGACACGGTGCTGCTGATCAGCCGTGACCCGGCGGGCGGCCAGGCGCTGGCGGACCACCTGCTGCAGCTCGCCCAGACGAAGAGCGAGCCGACGAAGAGCGAGCCGACCAGGAGCGAGCCCACGAGGAGCGAGCCGACCAAGGGGTGAGCAGCCCACGGGCGAGCGCCCGTAGCACCTGAGGGGCGGGTTCCGGCCAATCTCGGCCGACCCGCCCCTTGTCGGCGTGTACATCGCAACAGCGAGTTAGGTTGGGTGCACGGAACGTTGGTTGCCCCAGGCAACCGGCCCGCGTGAGCCGTCGCACGTCCCTTCGCGTTCAACGAGGTACCGCCATGCACGTGACTGTCGATCAGGACCGGTGCTGCAGTTCCGGTCAGTGCGTCCTGACCCTGCCCGCCGTCTTCGACCAGAGCGAGGAGGACGGCCTGGTGCTGCTGCTCCAGGACCGCCCCGACCCGGCGCTGCTGCCCGGCCTGCAGACCGCCGCCGCCCTCTGCCCGGGCGGCGCGATCACCGTCCACGCCGCCCCGGTCGAGGGGAGCCGGGCATGAGCGTCCTCGAGGAGGTCGACTTCCCCGGCCGCCGCGCCGCCGGCTGCCCCTTCGACCCGCCGCCCGCCCACCGCCGCCCCGCCACCCGGGTCACGCTCTGGGACGGCAAGCCCAGCTGGATGCTGACGGACTACCAGGACGTCCGCGCGGTGCTCGCCGACCGCCGGTTCAGCGCCGACACCCGCCATCCCAACTTCCCCTTCCTGCAACCCGGTCAGGCGGCGCTCCGGCGCGAGCAGCCGAGCTTCCTGCGGCTGGACGACCCCGAGCACGCCCGGCTGCGCCGGATCCTCACCACCGACTTCCTGATCAAGCGGGTCGAGGCGATGCGCCCCGGCATCCAGCAGGTGGTCGACCGGACGCTGGACGCGATGCTCGCGCACGGCGCCCCGGGCGACCTGGTGGCCGAGTTCGCCCTGCCCGTCCCGTCGCTGGTGATCTGCGACCTGCTCGGGGTGCCCTACGAGGACCACGAGTTCTTCCAGCGGCAGAGCACCCGGCTGCTGGACCGCAACGCGCCGGTGGCGGCCGTGCGCGAGGCCTTCGACCTGCTCATCGACTACCTGACCGAGCTGGTCGGCCGCCGCCGGCCCGACGACCCGGGCATCCTCGCCCGGCTCGCCGCCCGGGAGGACCTGACCGCCGCCGAGATCGCCAACAACGGCCTGCTGCTGCTGATCGCCGGCCACGAGACCACCGCCAACATGACCGCGCTCGGCACCCTCGCCCTGCTGCGCCACCCCGGGCAGGCGGCGCTGCTGCGGGAGCGGCCGGAGCTGATCAGCGGCGCGGTGGAGGAACTGCTGCGCTACCTCACCATCATCGACTCCGGCCTGCCCCGGGTGGCGCTGGCGGACGTCGAGCTGGCGAGCGGCGTGACGGTGCGCGAGGGCGAGGCGGTGCTGCTGGTGCTCGGCACCGCCAACCGTGACCCGGAACTCTTCCCCGGCGGCGAGCAGCTCGACGTCACCCGGGATGCCCGCCGCCACCTGGCCTTCGGCTTCGGGGTGCACCAGTGCCTGGGGCAGCCGCTGGCCCGGGTGGAGCTGCAGATCGCGCTCGCCACGCTGCTGCGCCGGGTGCCGCAGCTGCGGCTGGCGGTGCCGTTCGAGGAGGTCGCCTTCCGCAGCGAGACGCTGATCTACGGGCTGAAGTCGCTGCCGGTGGCCTGGTAGGCCACGGCGTCGAAACGCTCGTCAGCACCACGGACCCCGGCCCGCGCGGCCGGGGTCCGCCGCTGTTCCGGGCCTCTTCCGGGGCCGTTTCACGGGCCGTGCGATGTCCGGACTTGAGTTTCATGCGGACTCGTGCATACTTATGCCTATCACCGCATGAACGAGAAGGAGAAAGCCGTGACCGAGCGCGTCGTACTCGCCTACTCGGGCGGTCTGGACACGTCCGTCTGCATCGGCTGGATCGCCGAGGAGACCGGGGCCGAGGTCATCGCCGTCGCGGTCGACGTCGGCCAGGGCGGCGAGGACCTGAACGTGATCCGCCAGCGCGCCCTGGACTGCGGCGCGGTCGAGGCCGAGGTCGCCGACGCCCGCCAGGAGTTCGCCGACGAGTACTGCCTGCCCGCCCTGAAGGCCAACGCGCTCTACCAGGGTCAGTACCCGCTGGTCTCCGCGCTCTCCCGCCCGGTGATCGTCAAGCACCTGGTGGCCGCGGCCCAGAAGCACGGCGCCACCACGGTCGCGCACGGCTGCACCGGCAAGGGCAACGACCAGGTCCGCTTCGAGGTCGGGATCAACTCGCTGGCCCCGGGCCTGAAGTGCATCGCCCCGGTGCGCGACTACGCGATGACCCGGGACAAGGCGATCGCCTTCGCCGAGGCCAAGGGCCTGCCGATCGCCACCACCAAGAAGTCGCCGTACTCGATCGACCAGAACGTCTTCGGGCGGGCCGTCGAGACCGGCTTCCTGGAGGACATCTGGAACGCTCCCATCGAGGACGTCTACGAGTACACCCAGAACCCCGCCACCCCGCGGGAGGCCGACGAGGTGGTCATCACCTTCGAGGCCGGTGTCCCGGTCGCGATCGACGGCCGCAAGGTCACCGTGCTGCAGGCGATCGAGGAGCTGAACCAGCGGGCCGGCGCCCAGGGCATCGGCCGCCTGGACATGGTGGAGGACCGGCTGGTCGGCATCAAGTCCCGGGAGATCTACGAGGCCCCCGGCGCGATCGCCCTGATCACCGCGCACCAGGCGCTGGAGAACGTCACCGTCGAGCGCGAACTGGCCCGCTACAAGCGGCAGGTCGAGCAGCGCTGGGCCGAGCTGGTCTACGACGGCCTCTGGTTCTCGCCGCTCAAGCGCGCGCTGGACGGCTTCGTCAACGAGGCCAACCAGTCGGTCTCCGGCGAGATCCGGATGGTGCTGCACGGTGGGCGGGCCGTGGTCAACGGCCGCAAGTCGGACCAGTCGCTGTACGACTTCAACCTGGCCACCTACGACACCGGTGACACCTTCGACCAGTCGATGTCCAAGGGCTTCATCGAGATCTTCGGGATGTCCTCGAAGATCGCCGCCCGGCGCGACCTGGCCTGAGCCAACCGCCCCGCGAGCCCCGGCCGATCCCCCCTCCCGGCCGGGGCTCGCACCCCCTGAGCCCCTCCCCAAACCCCGAGCAAGGAGCCACGCGATGCCGTCCGAACAGCCCGCAGACGTCCGCCTCTGGGGCGCGCGCTTCGCCGACGGCCCCTCCGAGGCGCTGGCCAAGCTCTCCGCCTCGGTCCACTTCGACTGGCGGCTCGCCCCCTACGACATCGCCGGCTCCAAGGCGCACGCCCGGGTCCTGCACGCCGCCGGCCTGCTGACCGAGGACGAACTCGCCGCCATGCTGGCCGGCCTGGCGCAGCTGCTGGCCGACGTGGAGTCCGGCGCCTTCACCGGCACGATCGCCGACGAGGACGTGCACACCGCGCTGGAGCGCGGCCTGCTGGAGCGGCTCGGTGCCGAACTGGGCGGCAAGCTGCGGGCCGGGCGGTCCCGCAACGACCAGATCGCCACCCTGTTCCGGATGTACCTGCGGGACCACGCGCGGATCATCGGCGCCCTGGTGCTGGACCTCCAGGAGGCGCTGGTCGGCCTCGCCGAGGCGCACCCCGACACCGCGATGCCCGGCCGCACCCACCTGCAGCACGCCCAGCCGGTGCTCTTCGCCCACCACGTGCTGGCCCACGTGCAGGCGCTGGGCCGGGACGCCGAGCGGCTGCGCCAGTGGGACGAGCGGACCGCCGTCTCGCCCTACGGCTCCGGCGCGCTGGCCGGCTCCTCGCTCGGCCTGGACCCGCAGGCGGTCGCCGCCGACCTGGGCTTCGAGCGCGGCTCGGTGGGCAACTCGATCGACGGCACCGCGGCGCGCGACTTCGTCGCCGAGTTCGCCTTCGTCACCGCGATGATCGGGATCAACCTCTCCCGGATCGCGGAGGAGGTGATCATCTGGAACACCAAGGAGTTCGGCTTCATCACGCTGCACGACGCCTTCTCCACCGGCTCCTCGATCATGCCGCAGAAGAAGAACCCGGACATCGCCGAGCTGGCCCGCGGCAAGTCCGGGCGGCTGATCGGCAACCTGACCGGCCTGCTGGCCACCCTGAAGGCGCTGCCGCTGGCCTACAACCGCGACCTGCAGGAGGACAAGGAGCCGGTCTTCGACTCCTGCGACACGCTGGAGGTCCTGCTGCCGGCCTTCACCGGGATGATGGCCACCCTCACCGTGCACCGCGAGCGGCTGGAGGAGCTGGCCCCGGCCGGCTTCTCGCTGGCCACCGACATCGCCGAGTGGCTGGTCAAGCGCGGCGTGCCGTTCCGGGTGGCGCACGAGGTGGCCGGTGCCTGCGTGAAGGTCTGCGAGGGCCGCGGCATCGAGCTGTGGGACCTGACGGACCAGCAGTTCGCCGAGATCTCCCCGCACCTGACGCCGGAGGTGCGCGAGGTGCTCAGCGTCCACGGCGCGATCGCGGCCCGGGACGGCCGCGGCGGCACCGCGCCGAGCGCGGTCGCGGTGCAGTTGGCCGAGGTCAAGGCGGACCTCGCGGTGCAGCAGGAGTGGGCCGGTCGCTGAGCCCGGTGCGCACGGTCCGGGCGGCGGCCCGGGCCGTGATTTCCGCCACCCACGACGGTCCGGAGGGTTGAGCGCAGCTGAAGGCTGGGTAGAGCGCTGGCGAACGTGTCGGCGGAATTCGGCTGATACGGTCTAGCGCTACCCCCGGTCCGGGCACCCCTGACCGGGCAGACCTCCGGCAGGCCACCCGGTGCGAACCCTCACCCTGCGCCCCGGGACATGACGATGGGAGGCCCCCGCACATGGGCATGAGCGTGATCATCTCGGTGGCGACCGAGGACGACACCGAGCAGATCCTCAAGCTCCAGTACCTCGGCTACCAGAGCGAGGCGGAGCTCTACGGCGACTGGTCCATCGACCCGCTGACCCAGACCCTGGAGGAGCTGCGCGCGGAGCTGGCCGGTCGCCACGTGCTGGTGGCGCGGCTCGGCGACGAGGTGGTCGGCGCGGTGCGCGGCTGGGTCGACGAGGACGGCGTGGGCCGGATAAACCGACTGGTGGTGCACCCCCGGATGCAGCGCCACGGGCTCGGCGGGCGGCTGCTGAGCGCCGTCGAGGACCGGCTGCGCGAGGACGTGCGACCGGTGCACGCCTTCCGCCTCTTCACCGGCCACCGCAGCCTGGGCAACCTGCGGCTCTATGCGCGTCAGGGCTACCGGCAGACCGAGGTCAAGGCGGTCTCCCGGGACCTGAGCTTCGTGACCCTGGAGAAGCCGGTCGAGGTCCCGCTGGCCACCGCCGTCTGACCGAATCGCTCAGTGGTCTGAACCACTCGACGCCGCACGGCCCCACCGATCCCGGTGGGGCCGTGCGGCGTTTTCCCTTGCCGCGCCTGGGTCGTGTCCGCATTGCGGACGTCACATCCTGATTCCTGGGACCCGGCCTTGGGATCTGCTTTACTTACTTTCATGACTGCGACGACGAAGACCACCGCCACCGGCACCATGCCGGCAGGTGTGCGTGGCATGTGTTGTCGAATGTGTCACTGCTGATCGGGCTCCTCGCCCTGCGGGCCGCTGCCCGCCCGGCCACTCGATCCGCCGCCTCCCGCTGACCGTTCCCCGGCAGCCCGGGAAGCCCGGCACCCCGGTCGAGTCCGGCCCACCCCCGCCACCCCCCGCCCCGGCACGGCGCCCGTCCGCGCACGCCCGGACCGGACCGGGTGCGCCCTCCACCCAATCCCGACCCACGGAAGCGGCTGTGATCACCACCAAGGACCTCACCAAGGTCTACTCCGCACGAGGCCGAGAGGTCAGCGCCCTGCGCGGCGTCGACCTGCACGTCCGCGAAGGCGAGGTGTACGGCGTCGTCGGCACCTCCGGCGCCGGCAAGAGCACCCTGATCCGCTGCGTCAACCTGCTGGAGCGCCCCACCTCCGGCACCGTCACGGTGGACGGGGTCGAACTCACCTCGCTGCGCGGCGGCGAGCACCGCGGGGGCCGCGAACTGCGCGCCGCCCGCCGCTCCATCGGCATGGTCTTCCAGCACTTCAACCTGCTCTCCTCGCGCACCGTCCGGGAGAACGTCGAACTGCCGCTGGAGCTGGCCGGACTGGGCCGCACCGAGCGCCGCCGCAAGGCCGGCGAGCTGCTGGAGCTGGTCGGGCTCGGCGACCGGGCCGGCGCCTACCCCAGCAAGCTGTCGGGCGGTCAGAAGCAACGGGTCGGGATCGCCCGCGCCCTGGCCGGCGACCCCAAGGTGCTGCTCTCCGACGAGGCCACCTCGGCCCTCGACCCGGAGACCACCCGCTCGATCCTGGCGCTGCTGCGCGACCTCAACCGGCAGCTGGGCCTGACCGTGCTGCTGATCACCCACGAGATGGAGGTGATCAAGTCGGTCTGCGACTCGGCCGCGCTGATGCGCGACGGCCGGATCGTCGAGTCCGGCACGGTCGCCGACCTGCTCGCCACCGAGGGCTCCGAACTGGCCCGCGAGCTCTTCCCGCTCGGCGAGGCGCCGGCCCGCCCGGACGGCACGATCCTGGAGATCACCTTCCAGGGCGACAGCGCCGGCCGGCCGTTCATCTCCCAGCTGGCCCGCACCTACCAGATCGACCTCAACATCCTGGGCGCCGCGGTGGAGACCATCGGCGGCCGCCAGGTCGGCCGGATGCGCGTCGCCCTGCCGGGTCGGCACCAGGACAACGTGGTGCCGATCGGCTACCTGCGCGAACAGGGCCTCCAGGTCGACGTGCTGGACCCGATCACCGACCTCTCGGCCGCCGGCCCCTCGACCACCGACCTCGCGAACGGAGCCGTCGCATGAACTGGGACGACATGCAGCCGCTGCTGCACGACGCGACCATCGAGACGGCCCAGATGGTCGGCATCGCCACCCTGGTCACGCTGCTGGTCGGGCTGCCGCTCGGCGTCCTGCTGGTGCTCACCGACCGCGGCGGCCCGCTGCAGAACGCCCTGGTCAACAAGGTGGTCGGGGCGGTCGTCAACGTCGGCCGCTCGCTGCCCTTCGTGATCCTGCTGGTCGCGCTGATCCCCTTCACCCGCTGGGTGGTCGGCACTTCGATCGGCTGGCAGGCGGCCACCGTGCCGTTGGCCGTCGGCGCCGTCCCGTTCTTCGCCCGGCTGGTGGAGAGCGCGGTGCGCGGCGTCGACGGCGGCCTGGTGGAGGCGGTGCAGGCGATGGGCGGCGGCACCTGGAACGTGGTCCGCAAGGCCCTGCTGCCCGAAGCCCTGCCGGCCCTGGTCTCCGCGCTGACCACCACGGTGATCGCGCTGATCGGCTACTCGGCGATGGCCGGCACGGTCGGCGGCGGCGGGCTCGGCAACCTCGCCATCACCTACGGCTACATGCGCTTCGAGACCGGCTTCATGGTCGTCATCGTGATCGAGCTGGTGCTCCTGGTCACCCTGGTCCAGCTGCTCGGCGACCTGCTCACCCGCCGCCTGAAGCACTGACACCCGGGGCGCCGACGCCCCCGGGGGAGCGCTCCCACAGACCTCCGCCGCCCGACCTCGGGCGCGCGGCCCACCCACCCGACGGAGAAAGGCACTTTTCGTGCGCACCTTCCTGAAGTCCACCCCCCTGAAGTCCACCGCCCTGCTGGCCACCGCCGGCCTCGCGCTCTCGGTCGCGGCCTGCTCCTCCTCCGGGAGCGGCTCCTCGAACAGCGCCGACAAGCCGCTCGTGGTGGTCGCCAGCCCCACCCCGCACGCCCAGATCCTCGACTACATCAAGGACAACCTGGCCGCCAAGGTGGGACTGAAGCTGGAGGTCAAGGAGGTCACCGACTACACGCTGCAGAACCCCGCCGTGCAGGACGGCTCCGCCGACGCCAACTTCTTCCAGCACGTCCCCTACCTGACCGACTTCAACAAGACCCACGGCACCGACATCGTCCCGGTGGAGGCCGTCCACCTGGAGCCGCTGGGCGTCTACTCCAAGAAGGTCAAGAAGGTCGCCGACCTGCCCGACGGCGCCACCGTCGCGGTGCCCAACGACGCCACCAACGAGGGCCGCGCGCTCAAGCTGCTGGCCGACGACCAGGTGATCACGCTCAAGGACGGCGCCGGCACCACCGCCACCGTCCGCGACGTCACCGGCAACCCGAAGCACCTCAAGTTCAAGGAACTGGACGCCGCCCAGCTGCCGCGCGCGCTGGACGACGTGGACGCCGCGGTGATCAACGGCAACAACGCGCTCGGCGCCGGCCTCAAGCCCGCCACCGACGCGATCCTGCTGGAGAAGGCGGACGGCAACCCGTACGCCAACGTGCTCGCGGTCAAGAAGGGCCACGAGAACGACCCGCGCGTGCAGAAGCTGGCCCAGCTGCTGCACTCCGACGAGGTGAAGAAGTACATCGACACCACCTTCCAGGGCTCGGTCATCCCGGCCTTCTGAGCCGCCGACCGTCCGGACCCCTGACCCGGCGCACGCGCGCTCAGCTGACGCTCCGTCGACCCCCGACGACGCCGGGCGTGCGCGGGGCGTACCGTGGGTCCACGACCCGCGAGGAGAGACCAATGCCAGCGAGCTTCCCCGAGACCGCGATCAGCACCGAACGGCTGCTGCTGCGCCCTCTGGAGGAGGGCGACGCGCCCGAGCTGGTCGCGATGATGGCCGACGACCTGGTGCTCAGCTGGACCGACGTGCCGCAGCCGTTCACCCGGGAACACGCCCTGCGCTGGGTGCACGAGCAGGCCCCCGCCCACCGCGCCCAGGGCCGCGGCATCACCTTCGCGGTCAACGAGCACCTGACCCAGCGCCTGGTCGGCCTGGTCGAACTGCGCAACACCGACTGGCGGCTGCTCAGCACCGAGGCCGGCCACGTCACCGCGCCCTGGGCCCGCGGCGAGGGCTACGCGGTGGAGTCGCTGCTCGGGGTGGCCCAGTGGCTCTTCGAGGACCGCGGCTTCCACCGGCTGGAGCTGCGCACCGCCGCCGGGAACACCGCCGCCCAGCAGGTCGCCCAGAAGATCGGCTGCATCAGCGAGGGCGTGCTGCGCAGCGCCTGGATAGTGCGCACCGGCGAGGTCGGCTCGGCCGGCGAGGAGAGCCGCAGCGACCTGATCGTCTGGAGCCTGCTCCCCGAGGACCTGGAACCCGTCCCGGTGGACCGCCTCCCGTTCGCCGAGCTGCACCACCACTAGCAGTCTCCGGCACTAGCAAGCGTCCGGTCCGGCGCCACAGGACGAGCCCGCGCACGGGTGGACCGCACCCCACCAGGTAACCTCCTCTCCTGGACGGATGGCCGCGGCGGCGGGGTGGGTCCACCTGACGACCGCGCGGCTCCGGCCGAACCCAGGGCCCGTCGCGCACTGCCGCGCGCCGCGGCCGAGTCGTGACGCGGGAATCGAGGAGAGCAGCCGCGATGGCTGACCGGATCACGGTCATCGGGTGGGACGGCACGCCGCTGACCGAGGCGGCCGCCGCCGCGCTCGCCGCGGCCACCCTGGTGGCGGGAGCGCCCTACCAGCTCAACGCACTGCCGGTACCGGACGTCGCCGAGCGGATCGTGCTCGGCAGCGTCGAGGTGGCGGCCCGCCGGATCGCCGAGCACCGCGGTGCGGTGGTGGTGGTCGCCGAGGGGGACCCCGGCTTCTTCGGCGTGGTGCGGACCCTGCGCCGGCCCGAGTACGGCCTGGAGCTGGAGGTGCTGCCGGCCGTCTCCTCGGTCGCCGCCGCCTTCGCCCGGGCCGGCATGCCCTGGGAGGACGCCCAGGTGGTGAGCACCCACGGCGGCCGGCTGCGCAAGGCGGCCAACATCTGCCGGGCGCACGCCAAGGTCGCGGTGCTGACCAGCCCGGACGCCGGTCCCAGCGAGCTGGCCCTGATGCTGCGCGGGGTGCACCGCACCTTCGTGGTCTGCGAGGCGCTCGGCACCGAGGACGAGGACGTCACGGTGCTGACCTCGGACCGGGTGCCCGACCACGACTGGCGCGACCCCAACGTGGTGCTGGTGATCGGCGGCAACGCGCAGACCCAGGCGGTGGACGCCGCCTCCGGCTGGCTGGCCGGTCGCCCGGTCGGCTTCCCGGCCACCGAGCGCGGCTGGGCGCTGCCCGGTGACGCCTACGACGGCGAGAGCGCGCAGACCCTCTCGCCGCAGACCCGCGCGGTGATCCTGGCCCGGCTCGGCCCGGGGCCCGGCGACCTGGTCTGGTGCGTGGGCGCCGGCAGCGGCGCGCTCGCGGTGGAGACGGCGCGGTTTGGCGCAGCGGTGGTCGCGGTGGAGGCGGACGCCGCCACCTGCGCGCGGATCGCGGTCAACGCGCGCCGGTACGCGGTGGAGGTGGAGACCGCGGCCGGCGCTGCGCCGGAGGTGCTCGGCGGGCTGCCCGAGCCGGACGCGGTGGTGGTCGAGCGCGGCGGCGCCGAGGTGGTGGCCGCGGTGCTGACCCGCCGTCCGAACCGGCTGGTGGCGCTGGCCGGCACGCTCGGCGAGGCGGAGGCGATCCGGGACAAGGTCGCGGCCGCCGGTTACCAGGTGGCCGGGTCGCTGCTGCAGTCCGCGCCGCTCGGCACGGACGGCGGGCTCACCATCGGCGCGGGGGAGAGCAGCGTGGTGCTCTGGGCCGAGTCCAGCGGCTGAGTGCCGGCTGGGAACTCCCGATCAAGTCCGGCCTGACGATCCGACGAAACTCCGATGAATCCGGATGATTCGGACAAGCGGCGGATCGTCTGTCCGTAAGGGCCGGTAGTCTGACGATCCGACCGCTGTTAGGGATCTTGTGCGGATTGTCCTGGCGGTCGGGGCGCCGACGTGGTGCAACCCACACGGAGATCGGTGTGTGGGCATTCGACTGACGCAGGCCCGACCGGGAGAATGTCCGGGGGCCCGGGCCGGTCGTGCCGGTTGCCCCGGGCTGTCGTTAGTTCAGGTGACGGTGCACAGCAGCCGGCTGCCCCGATCGGGGTCCGGACGGCACCGGACCGTGACCACCGGGCGGCCCACGGCCGCCGCGTGCAGCGCGCGACGGCCGGCAGGTTGGACTGTGGGGTGGGCCGGCACGCGGCTTGGACCCGGAGCGGGCGGTGCGCCTCGGTCGGCGACCGGGTCGCCAAGGACGCGGAAGCGGCCTGGAAGGAGTGTTGACATGACCGACGGCGGTCACGTCCCCAACGAGGGACTGCCGGAGCACCTGCTCCCCGAGACCGGGACCGAACCGGCGCCGGGAGGTGGCGGGTGGGGCGGCGACCTCGTCGGCCAGACCGTACCGGCGGGCGTGGTGGGCCCCGGGTACACCTTCATCGACCAGCCGGACCGGGTGGACCAGCTGGACGACGAGGACGACGTGCTGCTGATGCCCGGGCCGCAGGGTTCCTGGAGCGACGCCGCCGCACCGGTGGTCCCGCTCGGCGAGGCCCTCGCGCCGCAGGCACCGGGCTACCCGGCCCAGCCGGTCTACGCCGCGGCCGACGGCTCGGTGGCGTTCCCGCAGCCGGCCGCCCCCGTCCAGCAGGTCGCCCAGGTCGTGCCGCTGGTGCCGGTCGGGCCTGAGGCGGTCGCCCAGGCCGCGGCCGCCCCCGTCGCGCAGCAGGACGGGACCGTGCACCCGATCGGCACCCCCGTCGCCACCGCCGAGCAGCCCGGTGCGCTGCCGGGTGACGCCGCCGGCACCCCGGTGGAGCCCTCCTGGCCGCCGCTCGACCCGCCCGGCGCGGCCGCTCCCGGGCAGGTGGCGCCGGTGGCCGGCGTGCACCCCGCGGCAGCGCAGCAGCCCACCGCCCCCGCGCGCCGCCCGCTGCACGCCGTGCCGCCGATCCCGGACCCCTCGGTGATGACCGG
>NZ_JBNQTI010000174.1:0-17238 GCF_050325825.1 Kitasatospora sp. LaBMicrA B282 | reverse complement strand
CGACGCTCTTCCGATCTCGCCGGGGCCGCCGGCGGCGGGGCTGCTGGCGGCGGGGCGGCGCTGCCCGGCTCGGGCGCGGCGGTGGGTGCGGCGACCGAGACCAGGTTCAAGGTCTACTGCTCGCACTGCCGGGAGAAGGTCGAGCTGGGCGCCGACGAGTTCCGCCTGGCGCTCGGGCGGACCAAGGAGCGCACCTTCTACAGCTTCACCTGTCCCGCCTGCGGTGCGCCGGTGCGCAAGCCCGCCGGGGAGAAGATCGTGGCGGCGCTGACCGGCGCCGGGGTCTCCACCATCCGCCTGCTCCAGGCGGTGGAGGGGTGACCGGGACCTGGCTGCTGATGGCCGCGGTGGGCCTGGCCACCGCGGGGCTGCTGGTGCTCGGGGTGCTGGGGCTGCGGCTCTGGCTGGACGTGCACGGACTGGCCAAGGAGGTCGACGCGGCCTCCCGGGCGCTGACCGAGGCGGCCGGGGAACTGGGCGACAGCGTGCGCGGCTGAGCGTGCTCGACGCCCCCTGGGGCCGCTGTGCGTGAGGGGCCGTCGCGGGACTCGCGGGGACCGGCGCGCGGCCCGCGCCACGTCGCGGACCTGACGCTTCACGCGCCGGATCCCCCGGGGTCTCCTGCCGCTGGGGTGCGCGGGTTAGGCTTCACCGTGGCCCACGCCCGCCCGGCGGGCCGTACCTCCTCCTGTCCACCCAGCGGCCGGGGTCCCGCGCGGACTCCGAGGGCACCGCGCCGAGTCCCGAAGGCGGTCGTTCATGGGCAGGATCCTGGCGTTCCTGATCATCATCGTGATGGCGGCGGTCTTCTTCGGCGGCAAGAAGCTGCCCGACCTGGCCCGGGCGGTGGGGCGTTCGATGCGCATCCTGAAGAGCGAGACGGCGGCGCTGCGCGAGGAGTACGCCAAGGAGGCGCGGGGCGAGGTCGACCAACCGGTCGCCGACCCGGGCCCGACGATCAAGGCCGCACCCGGGGACACCGCCGGGACGCGGCCGGCCGGCGAGCCGCCGGCCGACCGGGCGCGCTGAGCACCCGGCCGACCGACCCTGTGGCCCGCCGCCCGGCGCGTCACCACACACGATTCAAGGACCGGGGTTGAGCAAGTCTTCCAAGCCGCCGAAGACCGCCGACGGACGGATGTCCCTCGGGGATCACTTGCGCGAACTGCGGAACCGGCTGGTCAAGTCGGTGCTGGCGGTGGTGGTGTGCACCATTGCGGCGTTCTTCTTCAAGGACAAGCTGCTGCACTTCCTGATGCACCCGCTGCCGGCCTGTGACGCGGCCGGCCACCCCAAGTCCGGGGACAAGCACTGCGCGAAGATCGCGGTGATCGGTGTCACCCAGCCGTTCAACCTCACCCTGAAGGTCTGCCTGACGGCGGCTCTGGTGGCCTCCGTGCCGATCTGGCTCTACCAGCTGTGGTCCTTCATCTCGCCCGGCCTGCACCGGCACGAGCGGCGCTACTCGCTGACCTTCCTGGCCCTCGGCACCCCGCTCTTCCTCGGCGGCGTCACCTGCGGCTACCTGCTGATGCCGACCACCATCGAGGTGCTCGGCTCGTTCACCCCGATCGGGGCGGACCAGATCCTGCCGGTCGAGGACTACCTCAACATCGCCACCCGGATGCTGCTGGTCTTCGGGCTCGCCTTCGAGTTCCCGCTGCTGCTGGTGATGCTCAACATGGGCGGGGTGCTCACCGGCAAGCGGATGCTCGGCTGGTGGCGCGGCATGGTGATGGCGATCACCGTCTTCGCGGCCGTCGCCACGCCGAGCGCGGACCCGGTCAGCATGCTGGCGCTGGCCGCGCCGATCTGGGTCCTCTACTTCATGGCGGTCGGCTTCGCCCTGCTGAACGACCGCCGCCGGCGCCGCCGCAACCCGGACGCGGACCTCTCGGACGAGGAGGCCTCGCACCTGGACCTGTCGGTGCAGGAGGTCGGGGCGGCCGAGGAGGTGGCCGCCTCGGGGCCCGAGTCGGCCTCGCCGACCCCGCTCGCCTCGGTCCCGCCGGCCCGCTCCGAGCAGGTCGACGACGACATCACCTGATCGGGCGTCAGTTGCCCGGCTCCTCGGTGCCCCCGGTCCGCGACAGCGGTCGGGGGCACCGTTGCGTGCGGCGACCGGCGGCCGAGTGCAGCCTGCTTGGCAGGGCCTCAGCAATGTGACATATTACTGGCGTGCTCACGAGATCCTCCCATGACGTGGTGGTCGTCGGCGCCGGCGTGGTCGGCGCCGCCTGCGCCTACTACGCGACCCGTGCCGGGCTGACCGTCGCCGTGGTGGACCGCGGCCCGGTGGCCGGCGGCACCACCGGCGCGGGGGAGGGCAACCTGCTGCTCTCCGACAAGGCGCCCGGACCCGAACTGGACCTCGCCCGGCTCTCCGCCGGGCTCTGGTGCGAGCTCGCCGCCGAGCTGCCCGAGGCGATCGAGTACGAGGCCAAGGGCGGGCTGGTGGTCGCCGCCGACCCGGCCGGCCAGGCGGCGCTGGCGGCCTTCGCGGCCGAGCAGCGCGCCGCGGGCGTGCAGGCCCTGGAGGTGCCGGCCGACCGGCTCGCCGAGTACGAGCCGCACCTCGCCCCCGGCCTGGCCGGCGGCTTCCACTACCCCGAGGACGCCCAGGTGCAGCCCGCCCTGGCCGCCGCCCACCTGCTGCGCGCCGCCCGCCGGGCCGGCGCCGAGCTGCTGCTCGGCGAGCCGGTGGAGGCACTGCTCACCGGGCCCGACGGCGCGGTCCGCGGGGCGCGCACCGCCCGGCGCTCGCTGCCGGCCGGTGCCGTGGTCAACGCCGCCGGCACCTGGGGCGGCGAGCTGGCCGCGCTGGCCGGCGTCCACCTGCCGGTGCTGCCCCGGCGCGGCTTCGTGCTGGTCACCGAACCGCTGCCGCGCCTGGTCCGGCACAAGGTCTACGCCGCCGACTACGTGGCCGACGTGGCCAGCGGCTCCGCGGCGTTGCAGAGCTCGGGCGTGGTCGAGGGCACCCCGGCCGGCCCGGTGCTGATCGGCGCCACCCGGGAGCGGGTCGGCTTCGACCGCACGCTCTCCACCGAGGCGGTGCGCCGGCTGGCCGCCCAGGCGGCCGCGCTCTTCCCGGTGCTGGCCGACGTGCAGGTGCTGCGCACCTACCGGGGCTTCCGGCCCTACCTGCCGGACCACCTGCCGGCGATCGGCGCCGATCCGCGGGCGCCCGGGCTGTACCAGGCGTGCGGGCACGAGGGCGCCGGCATCGGGTTGGCCCCCGCCACCGGACTGCTGCTGGCCCGGCAGCTGGCGGGCGAGCCGGTCGACTTCGAGCTGGCGCCGTTCCGGCCCGAGCGCTTCGCCACCTGACGGCCGCAGCGTGCCGGCTGCCTTGTTCGACGGCTTCCTGGTCTGACGACCGCCCAGTCCGACGACCGCCTGGTCCGACGACTGCCCGACGGCTACCGCGTCCGACGCACCGGTCGACCCCCGAGACCCCCCACCCGCCCGCGCAGAACGGACCCCACCCATGCGCCGTACCCCGGCCCAGCTGGCCGCGGCCGATCCCGGACCGGCCCACACCATCGAGTTCGACGGCCGGCCGATCCCCGCGCTGCCCGGGCAGAGCATCGCCGCCGCGCTCTGGGCCCAGGGCATCCTCGCCTGGCGCACCACCCGGGTGACCGGCCGCCCGCGCGGGGCCTTCTGCGGGATCGGGGCCTGCTACGACTGCCTGGCCACCGTGGACGGCCGGCCCAACCAGCGCACCTGCCTGCTGCCCGCCGCCCCCGGGACCAGCGTCACCACCCAGGAGGGTCACGGCCGTGCCGACCTCGCCCGCTGACGCCGCCCGCACCCTGCCCGGCGACCCACCGGCGGCGGGCCCCTTCGACCTGGCCGTGATCGGGGCGGGCCCCGCCGGACTGGCCGGGGCGGTGACCGCCGCCGACCGCGGGCTGCGCTGCGTCCTGCTGGACGCCGGCGCCCGCCCCGGCGGCCAGTTCTACCGCCACCCGGACCCCGCGATGGGCGCCGCCCGCCCCGACCGGCTGCACCACCACTGGTCCACCTTCACCGCGCTCGCCGACCGGCTGGCCGCCCACCGGCAGGCCGGCCGGATCGAGCTGCTGACCGGCCACCACGTCGCCCTGCTGGAGGCCCCGACCGCCGGACGCCCGTACTGGCGGCTGCAGGCCCGGCGCCCGGAGACCCACCCGGCGGACGGCGGGCTGACGGCGCTGCACGCCGGGGCCGTGCTGCTGGCCACCGGCGCCCACGAGCGGCAGCTGCCGTTCCCGGGCTGGACGCTGCCCGGGGTGGTCACCGCCGGCGGTGCGCAGGCGATGCTCAAGTCCTCGCTGGTGCTGCCCGGGCGGCGGATCGTGGTCGCCGGCAGCGGACCGCTGCTGCTCGCCGCGGCCGCCTCCCTGGTGGCGGCCGGCGCCGAGGTGCCGGCCGTGGTCGAGGCCGGCGACTACCTCGGCTACGCCCGTCGGCCCGGGGTGCTGGCCGGCGTTCCCGGCAAGCTGGCCGAGGGCGCCGGCTACGGCGCCACGCTGGCCCGCCGGGCGGTGCGGCTGCGCCGCCGGAGCGCGGTGGTCGAGGCGCACGGTGCCGACAACGTGACCGCGGTGACCGTGGCCCGGCTGGACGCCGACTGGCGCCCGCTGCCGGGCACCGAGCGGCGGATCGCCTGCGACGCGCTGGCGGTCGGGCACGGGCTGGTGCCGCAACTGGAACTGGCCACCGAGCTGGGCGCCGCCACCCGCAGCGTCCCCGACGGCACCCTGGCCCTGCGGGTCGACGCCCACCAGCGCACCTCCGTGCCCGGGCTGTGGGCCGCGGGCGAGACCTGCGGGGTGGGCGGGGCCGAGCTGGCGCTGGCCGAGGGGGAGCTGGCGGCGCTGTCGATCGCCGGCGAGGCCGCACCGCCGGCCGCGCTGGTCTCCCGGCGCCGCCGGCTGCGCGCCTTCGCCGAATTGATGGCCGCCGCCCACCGGCCCGGCGAGGGCTGGCCCGGCTGGCTGCGCCCGGACACCGAGGTCTGCCGCTGCGAGGAGGTGCCGGCCGAGCGCATCACCGAAGCGGTGACGGAGCTCGGGGCCGGTGACGCGCGCACCGTCAAGCTGCTCACCCGGGCCGGGATGGGCTGGTGCCAGGGCCGGATGTGCGGCCCGGCGGTGGCCCGGCTGGCCGGGATGGCCGAGCCCGCGCCCGACCGGCGTCCGTTCTCCTGCCCCGTCCGGCTGGGGGAACTGGCGCAGCTCGGCGAACCGGCGGGCTGCGCCGGCGGGTCGGCGGGCTCCGGGGATCCGGCCGGCTCCGGCGGGCCGGCCGGAGCCGGTGAGCTCGCCGGAACCTCCGGTGAGCCCACCGGCTCCGATGAGCTCGCCGGAACCTCTGGTGAGCCCACCGGAACCGAGGGGCCCGCGGGCCGCGACGGTTCGGCCCGACTGCCGGGCGACTGAGGGTCCGTCGGGCCGCCGCCGGAGCCCTGGGCCCGGTTCCGGTGGCGGCCGGGTGGGAATCGTCCCCTGGCGCGCCCCTTGCGCCGACCTGTCGCGGATTTATAAAATGTCACACCTCACCAAGGAGATATGCTCGTGACCCACCCCCAGCACGACCGCACCCGTCCCTGGCGCGGCATCATGGTCGCCACCGCACTGCCGCTGCGCCCGGACCTCTCCGTCGACTACGACGCCTACGCGGAGCACGTCAGCCGCCTGATCGACGCGGGCTGCGACGGCGTCGTCCCCAACGGCTCGCTCGGCGAGTACCAGACCCTCACCGCCGAGGAGCGCGCGCGGGTGGTCCGCACCGCCGTCGAGGCCGCCGGCGACGGCGCCCGGGTGATGCCGGGCGTGGCCGCCTACGGCAGCGCCGAGTCCCGCCGCTGGGCCGAGCAGGCCGCCGAGGCCGGCGCCGGCTCGGTGCTGCTGCTGCCGCCCAACGCCTACCGGGCGGACGCCGCCGCGGTGCGCGCCCACTACGCCGAGGTGGCCAAGGCCGGCCTGCCGGTGGTCGCGTACAACAACCCGATCGACACCAAGGTCGACCTCACCCCCGAACTGCTCGCCGACCTGCACGGCGAGGGCAGCATCGTGGCGGTCAAGGAGTTCTCCGGTGACGTCCGGCGGGCCTACGAGATCGCCGAGCTCGCCCCGGGCCTGGACCTGCTGATCGGCGCCGACGACGTGCTGCTCGAACTCGCGCTGGCCGGCGCGGTCGGCTGGATCGCCGGCTACCCCAACGCGCTGCCCGAGGCCACCGTGGCGCTCTACCGGGCCGCCGTCGCCCAGGACCTGGCCACCGCACTACCGCTCTACCGGGCGCTGCACCCGCTGCTGCGCTGGGACTCCAAGACCGAGTTCGTCCAGGCGATCAAGCTCTCGATGGACCTCGCCGGCCTGCCCGGCGGCCCGGTCCGCCCGCCGCGCGGTCCGCTCGACCCGCAGGTGGAGGCCGCCGTCCGGGCCGCCACCGAGAAGGCACTGGCCGACGGCCTGCGCTGAGTCGCCGCCGGTCGCCCCGGCCCCGGCGGCCGGCCACCTCCCCCGCGTCCCCACGGACACGGTCGAACACCCCACCGACGAAGGGTCAGCGATGCGCACCCGGCACGTCTTCCACGCCGTCGACTCGCACACCGAGGGGATGCCCACCCGGGTGATCACCGGCGGTTTCGGCGTCCTGCCCGGCGCCACCATGGCCGAGCGCCGGGTGCACTTCCAGCAGCACCTGGACCACTTCCGCACCCTGCTGATGTACGAGCCGCGCGGCCACGCCTCGATGAGCGGCGCGATCCTGCAGCCGCCCACCCGGCCGGACGCCGACTTCGGCGTGCTCTTCATCGAGGTCTCCGGGCTGCTGCCGATGTGCGGGCACGGCACCATCGGGGTGGCCACCGTACTGGTGGAGACCGGCATGGTGCCGGTGGTCGAGCCGGTGACCACGGTCCGCCTGGACACCCCGGCGGGGCTGGTCACCGCCGAGGTGCGGGTGGAGGACGGGGCGGCCACCGCGGTCACCATCCGCAACGTGGCCTCCTACGCGGTCGCGCTGGACCAGAAGATCGAGGTCCCCGGCTGGGGCACCGTCAGCTACGACCTGGCCTACGGCGGCAACTTCTACGCGATCCTGCCGCTGGCCGAGTTCGGACTGCCCTTCGAGCGCGATCGCAAGCAGGACCTGCTCACCGCCGGCCTGGCCCTGATGGACGCGATCAACTCCTCCCCGGCGCGCCCGGTGCACCCCGAGGACCCGTCCTTCCACAGCGTCCACCACGTCTACCTGGCCGCCCCCGGGTCGAACGCCGAGCACTCCCGGCACGCGATGGCCATCCACCCCGGCTGGTTCGACCGCTCGCCCTGCGGCACCGGCACCTCGGCCCGGATGGCCCAGCTGCACGCGCGCGGCGAACTGCCGCTCGACCGGGACTTCGTCAACGAGTCCTTCATCGGCACCCGCTTCATCGGCCGGCTGGTCGAGGAGACCGAGGTGGCCGGCCACCCCGCCGTGGTGCCGACCGTCACCGGGCGCGCCTGGGTGACCGGCACCGCGCAGTACTTCCTCGACCCCACCGACCCCTTCCCCGGAGGTTTCCTCCTGTGAGCGCTACCGTCACTGCCGATGCCGTCCTGTCCCACAACCCCGCCGACCCCGCCGACCTGGTGATCGAGGCTCCGGTGCCGGGCGCCTTCGGGACGGCCGCGGCCATCGAGCGGGCCCGGGCCGCGCAGCCCGGCTGGTTCGCGGCCGGTGCCGCGGGCCGGGCCGCCGCGCTCGGCCGGGCCGCCGACGCGGTCGAGGCCCACGCCGAGGAGCTGGCGGCGCTCGCCGTCCGCGAGGTCGGCAAGCCGCTGGTCGAGGCCCGCGGCGAGGTGGCCCGCACGGTGGCGATCCTGCGCTACTACGCGCAGGCGCCCTACGCGCCCTCCGGCGCCGTGCACGAGACCGCCACCGGCCCCGGCCTGCTGCTCACCCGCCGCCGCCCCTACGGGGTGGCCGGGCTGATCACCCCGTGGAACTTCCCGTTCGCCATCCCGGTCTGGAAGGCCGCGCCCGCCCTCGCGGTCGGCAACACCGTGGTGCTCAAGCCCGCGCCCGAGGCCACCGGCTGCGCGCTGCGGCTGGCCGAGCTGCTCGCGCTGCCGGCGGAGGTGCTGACCGTGGTGCCCGGCGGCGCCGAGGAGGGCGCGGCCCTGGTCTCGGCGGCCGACGTGGTCTCCTTCACCGGGTCCACCGCGACCGGGCAGGCCGTCATCCGCACCGCCACCGAACGCTCGGTGCCGGTGCAGGCCGAGCTGGGCGGGCTGAACGCGGCCATCGTGCTGCCGGACGCCGATCCGGAGCAGGCCGCCGCCCACCTGGCCTTCGCCATCGCCGGCTACGCGGGGCAGAAGTGCACCGCCACCAGCCGGGTGATCGCGGTCGGGGCGGCCCTGGAGCCGCTGCGGGCGGCGCTGGTCAAGGCGCTGGCGGCGGTGGAGCGCGGACCGGTGATCTCCCGGGCGGCCCGGGACCGGGTGGCCGGGGCGGTCGCCTCGGCGGTCGACGGCGGGGCCGAACTGCTGACCGGCGGTGGGCTGCCGCAGGGGGCGGGCTGGTTCGTCGAGCCGACGCTGCTCGCCGGGGTGCCGGCCGGGCACCCGCTGCTCACCGAGGAGTTCTTCGGGCCGGTCGCGGTGCTGCTCGGCGCCGCCGACCTGGACGAGGCGATCGAGCTGGCCAACGCCACCCGGCACAACCTGGCCGCCTCGGTGCACACCCGGGACCTGGACACCGCGCTGGCCGCCGCCGACCGGCTGGACGCCGGGATGATCCGGATCAACGCCCCCTCCAGCGGCGTCGACTTCCACCTGCCGTTCGGCGGCGCCAAGGCCGCGTCCTACGGGGACCGTGAGCAGGGCCAGGCGGCGCTCGACTTCTACACCGCCAGCCGCACCGTCTCGCTGCTGCCGGCCGGGAGCGCCTGATGAACGGCGCTCCCGCGCAGGTGGAGGCGCTCGCCGTCACCACGGTCGACTACCACACCGCCGGGGAGCCGTTCCGGATCGTGGTCGACGGCCTGCCGCCGGTCCCCGGGGACACGGTCGCCGAGCGCCGGGCCATCGCGCTCGGCGCCGGCGGCACCGCGACCAACCCGCGGCCCGGCCGACTGGACACCGTGCGGCAGCTGCTCACCCGCGAGCCGCGCGGCCACGCCGGCATGTACGGCGGGTTCCTGGTGCCGCCGGACGACAGCGAGGCGCACCTGGGCGTGCTCTTCTTCCACAAGGACGGCTACTCCACCGCCTGCGGTCACGGCACCATCGCGCTCGGCGCCTGGGCGGTGGACAGCGGCCTGGTGGCGGCACCGGCGGACGGGACCGCGCAGGTGCGGATCGACGTCCCCTCCGGGCGGGTGACCGCCCTGGTGCACCGGGCGGGCGGGCGGACCACCGCGGTCGCCTTCCGCAACGTGCCCACCCGGATCCTGGCCCGCAAGCGGCCGGTGGCCACCTCGGCCGGGACGTTGACGGTGGACCTGGCCGACTCGGGCGCCGTCTACGCCTCGGTGGCCGTCGACGCGGTGACCGCCGCGGAACTGCCCCGGCTCACCGCGCTCGGGCGCGAGGTGCGGGCGGCCCTGCGCGGAGAGGTCGACCTGTACGGGGTGATCTTCCACCAGGACCTGCCCGACACCCCGGCCGGGCCCAACCAGCGCAACGTCACCGTCTTCGCCGACGGGCAGCTCGACCGCTCGCCCTGCGGCTCCGGCACCTCGGCCCGGCTCGCCCTGCTGGCCGAGGACGGCCGGCTCGGCCCGGGGCGGGAGCTGCGCCACGAGTCGGTGGTCGGCACCGTCTTCACCGGGCGGGTGCTCGGCGAGCGCGCCGGCGGGGTGCTGACCGAGGTCACCGGGCAGGCCCACCGCACCGGTGAGCACCGTTTCCTCCTCGACCCGGCCGATGGGCTGGGGACGGGGTTCCTGCTGTGATCCCCGAGCCGGCCGTCGACCTGACGTACGGTCAGGCCATCGAGGCGATCACCGAAGCGCTGCGGGCCGGGCCGGCGGTGGAGGGCTGCCCGGCCCGCAGCAACATCGCGGCGCCCGGCGGGGAGCTGCTGCTGATGCCGGCGGTGCTGGACGGCGTGCGGGGCGGCGTGCGCAGCGGGAGCGCGACGGGTGGCGACGCGCCGGGAGGGGCGGCTGCGGCGGGTCCGGTCGCGTACGCCGGCGTGAAGATCGCGGGGGTGGCGCCGGCCAACCCCGCGGTCGGGCTGCCCCGGATCACCGGCAGCTACCTCCTGCTGGACGGCACCACGCTGGTCCCGCTCGCGCTGCTGGACGGACCGGCGCTCACCACGCTTCGCACCCCGGCCGTGACCGCCGTCGCGCTGCACCGGCTGGCCGTGCCGGACGCCTCGCACCTGGTGCTCTTCGGCGCCGGGCCGCAGGCCTTCGGGCACCTGGAGGCGGTGCGGGAGGTGCGGCCGCTGCGCCGGGTCACGGTGGTGGCGCGGCGGGCGGCGGCCGCCGAGGCACTGGTCGGGCACGCCCGGGAGCTCGGGCTCGCGGCGCAGGTCGGGGAGCCGACGGCGGTGGCCGAGGCCGACCTGGTCATCTGCTGCACCACCGCGAACGAACCGCTCTTCGACGGCACCCTGGTGCCCGACCACGCAGCGGTGGCCGCGGTCGGCTCGCACTCGCCGACCGTGCGCGAGGTGGACAGCGCGCTGGTGGCGCGCGCCGCCTGCTACGTGGAGGCGCGTTCGGTGGCCGCCCGGGAGGCGGGCGACCTGCTGCTGGCGGCGGCCGACGGGGTGACCGCGGTGGAGCGGTGGACGAACCTGGAGGAGCTGGTGGCGGGGGAGGCCGCCGGGTCGGGCGTCGGGGCCGGGAACGGGATGGGGGCGCCGGTTGCCGTGGACCGGCCGCGGTTCTTCAAGAGCGTCGGGATGGCCTGGGAGGACCTCGCGGTCGCCGCCGAGGTCTACCGGCGGTACCGGGCATTCCCCTGACCGGGGGTCAGCGGGCATGATGGCGTTCGGCCCGGTGACCGGCGCGGTCCGGGGATCTTCTGCCAGCCGACCAAAACGTGACATTGTACGCTGGTGCTCCGCACCTTCCGGAGGACCGCAGTGACCGAGTCGAAGCCCCGCCCCCTCATCTCCGTCCAGGAGCGCCTGCGCGACCAGGTCGCGCACGCGCTCCGGGCCGCCCTGATCTCCGGTGAGCTGCGCCCCGGCGTGGTGTACTCCGCCCCCGCGCTGGCCGCCGACTTCGGCGTCTCGGCCACCCCGGTCCGCGAGGCGATGCTCGACCTGGCCCGGGAGGGGCTGGTCGAGGCAGTGCGCAACAAGGGCTTCCGGGTCACCGAGATGACCGAGCGCGACCTGGACGAGTTCACCGAGATCCGCGCGCTGATCGAGGTGCCCACGGTGGGGCGGGTCACCCGCACCGCCACCAGCGAGCAGCTCGAGGCGCTGCGCCCGGTCGCCGAGGAGATCGTCGCCGCCGCGAGAAAGCACGACCTGATCGGCTACCTGGAGGCCGACCGCCAGTTCCACCTCACGCTGCTCGGGCTGGCCGGCAACGGCCACCTGGTGCAGGTGGTGGGCGACCTGCGCAAGCGCTCCCGCCTCTACGGCCTGACCCGGCTCGACGAGCGCGGCCAGTTGGTCTCCTCCGCCGAGGAGCACCTGGAGCTGCTGGACCTGATGCTCACCGGCGACGCCGACGCGGCCGAGGCCTGTATGGCCCGCCACCTCGGGCACATCCGCTCCCTCTGGGCCAAGGGCCAGGAGGAGAGCGAGGAGGAGAAGCCGAGCCCGTCGCTGCGGTTGGGGTCGCGGTAAGGGTGTTTCATCCGTTCGGGTAAGGGTGCGGTATTCGGCCCCGGGGTGGGTTCGGTGCCTACGATGATGGTCCCGACATCGGCAGCCAGGAGGAACTCCATGTCCGCCGCAGCAATTGAACAGCCGATGGAGGACCAGCTGAGCGAAGAGCTGTCTCTCCCGGACGCTGCCGACCTGATCTCCGCGAAGCTGCCGGGGTTTCGGGTCGAAATTCTCGGGAGCCAGATCGTTGTGACGCCCCCCGCCGACGGCCGGCACGGCCGCTCACTCACCCGTCTGATGAAGTCGCTGATGGCGGCCGGGCTCGACGGAGGCGAGACGGAGGTCATCCAGGCCATCGGGCTCTCACTTCCTGAGGGGCC
Organism: Kitasatospora sp. LaBMicrA B282; assembly: GCF_050325825.1. Taxonomy (NCBI): domain Bacteria; kingdom Bacillati; phylum Actinomycetota; class Actinomycetes; order Kitasatosporales; family Streptomycetaceae; genus Kitasatospora; species Kitasatospora sp. LaBMicrA B282. The sequence goes on along the minus strand of NZ_JBNQTI010000174.1, from coordinate 5,077 downwards.
GTCGGATTTCGCCGTGCCCGACCTGGCCGTGGTCGACGCGGACTTCGAGAACCACAGGGCGGGGTCGGGTTGTTACGACCCTGCCGTCTTCCACCTGGTCGTCGAGGTCACCTCGTCCAACCAGCTGACCGACCTCAGGGTGAAGCCCGGGCTCTACGCGAGCGTGGGGATCCCGGTCTATGTGATCGTGGACCGGGGCAGGCGGCAGATCCTCGTGCTCACCGAGCCCCAGGACGGCGAGTACCTCGTCCAGACCTCCTACCTGCCCGGCGCGACCGTCACCCTCCCCGCCTCGATCGGTGCCACCGTCACCTTCGACGTCGACTCCGTGCTCGGCCCCGTGAAGGGCTGACCCCGCCGCTCACCCGCGCAGCCTCCCGTCCGCCATCTCCAGGACCCGGTCCACCTGGCCCAGCACTGCTCGGTCGTGCGTCACCATCACGGTCGCGGTGCGGTGGGTGCGGGTGACCTCGGCCAGCAGGGCGATGATCTGGGCGCCGCGGTCGTGGTCGAGGGCGGAGGTGGGCTCGTCCACCAGCAGCACCGAGGGGTCGGTGAACAGGGCCCGGGCGATGTTGACCCGCTGGCGCTCGCCGCCGGAGAGCTGGTGCGGGCGGCGGCGCTGCTTGGCCGCGTCCAGGCCGACGGAGGCGAGCAGCTCGGTGGCGCGGGAGCGGGCCCGGGCGGGGCGCTCGCCGCGCAGGTCGGCGAGGACCAGCAGCTGTTCGACCGCGGTCAGCGAGGCCAGCAGGTTGGACTGCTGGAAGACGATACCCAGCCGCTCCCGGCGCAGCGTGGTGCGGGCCCGGTCGGAGAGCGGGCCGGCGTCTTGACCGTCTATCAGCACCTGGCCGTGGTCCGGGCGCAGCAGGGTGGCGGCGACCGCGAGCAGGCTGGACTTGCCGGAGCCGGAGGGGCCGACCACGGCGGTGAACTCGCCGGGGGCGACGGTGAGCGAGACCCGGTCGAGGGCGGTCAGCCGCTGCTCGCCGTCGGGGTAGGTGAGGGTGACCTCGCGCAGCTCCAGGCCGGTGCGGGTGGTCGGGGGTGGTGGGGTGGCGGTTCTGAGTGGGCTGGTCATCGGGGGCTCCGCGGGATGTCGGCTGGGGACGTCGGCTGTGGGGTGTCGGCCGTGGTCGGCGGGGCGGCGGGTCAGCGGTTGGCTCCGAGGGCGGCGAGTGGGTCGACCGAGGTGATCCGGCGGACCGCGAGCACCGCGCCGAGCAGCCCGAGCAGCACCATCGCGATCACCGGGACGGCCACGCTGGCCGGGCTCAGGTCGAACGGCACCCCGGCGGAGGCGATCGCGCCGCCGACCGCGCCCGCCGCCCCGCCGAGCAGCGCACCCGCCAGCAGCACCACGGCGGCCTGGGCGAGCGCGTCCCGCACCAGGTAGCCGCTGCTGGCGCCGACGGCCTTGAGCACCGCGATGTCGGGCTTGCGCTGCACCGTCCAGACGGTGAAGAAGGCGCCGACCACCAGGGCGCTGACCGCGAACAGGAAGCCCTGGATCAGCTGCAGGCTGCCCTGCTCGGCGGCGTAACCGTCGATGCCGGACAGGGCGGCGTCGACCGGGACGGCCTTGGTGTTCTGCGCCCGGTCCAGGGCCCCGAAGTCGGGGCCGGTGCCGGACCGCGCGGTGACGGCCAGAGCGGTGGGCCGGCTCTGCCCGCTGAGCGACTCCCAGGTGGCCACGGTGGTCCAGACGGTGGGCGCGTGGGCGTAGGAGCGCTGCTCGGTGATGGCGCTGACGGTCAGCGTGCGCGGCCCTATCCGGACCTGCTGGCCCACCACCAGGTGGTTCGCCGCGGCGGTGTCGGCGCCGATGGCGACCTGGCCCTCCGCCGGGGCGCTGCCCGAGCGGAGCGGGGGCAGCAGCTGCGTGCCCGCGCCCAGCACGCTGACCGAGGTGGCCGTGCCGGTGGCGGTGAGCCTGGTCATGGACAGGCCGAGCGGCTGCACCGCGGCCAGGCCGGGCGCGGCCGCCCAGCCGGCCTGCTGCTCGGCCGAGACGGAACTGGAGCTGAACGAGACGGCGGGCGCGGCACCGGCCGGCGCGCCGAAGACGATCCGGTCGGCGGGCAGCCCGGCGATGGTGGAGGAGGCTGCCGAGGCCAGCCCGCCGGTCAGTCCGTAGAGGAAGACCACGAGCGTGGTGATCAGGGTGACCACCGCGCCCATCAGGGCGAAGCGGCCCCGGGCGAAGCGGATGTCCCGCAGGGCGACGAACACGGCAACCTTCTTCGGAGGGGTTCGGACGGAGGACTGTCGACCTTGCAGTCGACCTTGCAGTCGACACCGCAGCCGGCCCGTGGCGGGCCGGCCGTCGACGTCCTCCACTCTGTCGTCTGCGGCCGGCGCTGCCATCGCCGAGAGGAGCGGCTCGCGGACCGTTCCCTCGGTGGAGGCAGGAATCCATCGAACGGTTGATGCCGGAGCCCGCCACGAGGCCGCCGGCTGCCCGTACCCTCGATTGGCGTGAGCCGCCTGCACCGCCCCGCACCCGCACCCGCCGGAGATCCGGCCGGGCGCCCGATCAGCCGCGCCCTCGCCCACGTCCGCGGGCGCGCCGGGGCCGCCGGCCCGGTCGACGTCGTGGTCCCCAAGTCGATCGCCGGCGCACCGGGCGGCTCGGCCCCCAGGTCGACGGTCGGCACCGCGCCCCGCTCGGCGGACGGCGCGGACGCCGGCACCCGCCGTGACACCGGCCCCGCGGCTGCGGCAGTCGACGCCGTGGCCGACCACCCCACCGGCACCCTCACCGACCGCTTCGCCGAGCACATCGCCGAGCAGGAGGCCGCCTGGGCCGCCGAGCGGGCCGCCGTCCACGCGGCCGCCCGCGCCGCCCGGCGGCGGGCCGGCTGGCTCACCGGTCACACCGGCGGCAGTGCAGCCAGCACCCCCGCCCTGCGGATCATGAACTCCGCCCTGCACGGCCTCTTCTTCGCCCTGCTGGCAGTGCTGCTGCTGCGCGGCCTGTTCGACGGGGAGCTGGGCCGCGGCGGCAGCGGAGCGGCCGGGCTGGCCCTGGCGCTCGCGCTGGGCGCCGGGTACGCGCTCGGTGGCGTGGTCGAGCCGATCCGCACCGACCGGCGTTGGGCCGGCGCCTGGCTGGCCGCGGTGATCGTGCTCTGGACCGCGCTCACCCTGCTCCACCCCGAGTTCTGCTACCTCGCCTTCCCGCTCTACTTCATCTGCCTCCACCTGCTCCCGGCCCGCTGGGCGGTGCCCGCCGTGCTCGGTCTGACCGGGATAGTGGTGGCCGGCCAGGCCGGCACCGAGGGTGGGCTCAGCACGGCCAAGGTGCTCGGCCCGCTGGCCGGTGTGATGGTGGCGCTGCTGACCGCCTACGGCTACGCCGCGCTCTACCGGGAGAGCCGCACCCGCCAGCAGCTGATCGACGAGCTGGTGGCCACCGAGGACAAGCTGCTGGCCAGCCAGCGCGAGGCCGGCCGGCTGGCCGAGCGGCAGCGGCTGGCCCGCGAGATCCACGACACCCTGGCCCAGGGCCTGTCCAGCATCGTGCTGCAGGCCCGGTCGGCCGAGGCGGCGCTGCCCGCCGATCCGCAGGCTGCCGCCGAACGGATCGCCGAGGTGGGCCGCACCGCCGCCGAGAACCTGGCCGAGGCCCGCCGCTTCGTCCAGGCGCTCACCCCGCCCGCGCTGGACGGCACCAGCCTGGCCGAGGCGCTGCGCCGGCTGGCGACCGGGCGCGGCGCGGTCTTCCACCTGGACGGCGAGCCCTATCCGCTGCCGGTCGAGGCGGAGGTGGCGTTGCTCCGGCTGACCCAGGAGGCGCTGGCCAACGCGGTGCGGCACGCTGCCGCAGGTCAGATCGCGGTCACCCTGAGCTACCTGGACGACGCGGTCACGCTCGACGTCTTCGACGACGGCATCGGCTTCGACCCCGGGGCGGCCGCCGGCCCGACCGGCGCCGGCGGCTTCGGCCTGCACGGGATGCGCGAGCGGATCGCCGCCCTCGGCGGCAGCCTCACCGTGGAGTCGGCGCCCGGCGAGGGCACCGCGGTGGCGGTCTCGCTGCCGCTGACCAGCCTGCCCGTCGCCGAGCCGCCCGCCGCAGCCGGTCGTTCAATGGAGTTCCACCTCTCGCCGAACTTCGCGGGCCACCAGCGGGATTCACGGGAGCCCGGGGAGCCTCGCGAATCCCGGGCGTCCAGAAAGTCCAGGGAGGCCAGAAAGTCCAGGGAGGCCGGAAAATCCCAGGAGTCCCGGGAGGCCCGGAAATCGACCCGCCGCCGGGCGCCGGGCAAGCCGCCGGCCGCCGGTCAGGACACGGAGGTCCCGCGGTGATCCGGGTGCTGCTGGTCGACGACCACCCGGTGGTCCGCCGCGGGCTGCGCGCCATGGTGGACGAGCTGCCCGAGCTGGTCGCCGTCGGGGAGGCCGCCGACGGTGCCGAGGCGCTGCGCCTGCTGGCGGCGCTGCCCGCAGCCGAGCGGCCGCACGTGGTGCTGATGGACCTGCAGATGGGCGCCGGCATGCACGGCGTCGAGGCGACCCGGCGGATCAACGAGCTGCCCGCCCCGCCGGCCGTGCTGATCCTCACCACCTACAGCACCGATGCCGACATCCTGGCCGCCGTCGAGGCCGGAGCCACCGGCTACCTGCTCAAGGACGCGCCGCCGCAGGAGCTGGTCGCCGCGGTCCAGGCCGCCTCCCGCGGCGAGACGGTGCTCGCCCCGCCGGTGGCGGCCCGGCTGCTCGGGCGGGTCCGGGCCGGCCGGCCGACCCTGTCGCCACGCGAGGCGGAGATCCTGCAACTGCTCGCCGAGGGGCTGGCGAACCGGCAGATCTCCAAGCGGCTGTTCATCAGCGAGGCCACGGTCAAGACCCACCTGGTGCACATCTACGAGAAGCTCGGCGTGGACAGCCGCACCGCCGCGATCGCCGCCGGCCTGAGCAGCGGGCTGATCCGCGCGGGGTGACCCGACACGGACGCCGTGCTGCGCATGGGCCGGGGGGGGGGGGGGGGGGGGGGGGGGGGGAGGGGGGGGGGGGGGGGGGGGGGGAGGGGGGGGGGGGGGGGGGGGGGGGGGGGGGGGGGGGGGGGGGGGGG
>NZ_JBNQTI010000173.1:0-17376 GCF_050325825.1 Kitasatospora sp. LaBMicrA B282 | reverse complement strand
CCGGCGCGCCCGGCGCGGCTCCGGCGGCGTCCGCGGCGCCGCCCGGATGCGCGCTGGGCGAGCCCGGCGTGCCGACGTCCGTGCTGCGCAGCACCGCCATCGCCTCGGCCACCGCCGCGAACGGCGCCAGCGGGTCGTCGCCGGGCAGCCGGTGCTCGACCACGTCCTCCCACCACGCCTCCGGGTCGGCGTGCCCGGCCGCCGCGGCGAGCCGGGTGATCGGGTCCACCGAGCCGCCGGCCGGCACTCCGGCGGCCGGCCCCGCGCCGGGCCGGTCCGCGCCCGTCCGGTCGGCGGCCGTCCGACCCACGGCCGTCTGCAGCGCGAAGGTGCTGCCGGCCGGCAGGTCGATGAACCGCACGGGCACCTGGTGCGCCAGCGCGTGCCGGATCGCCACCCACTCGGGTGAGAAGGCGGCGAACGGCCAGCAGGCCGCCTGCGCCGGGTCGGCCGCCGCGTGCGCCAGCAGCGCCACGGGCGGTTCCATGTCCTGCTCCGCCGCCAGGCCGATGATCTGATCGGCCTCCGGCGGTCCCTCGATCAGCACCGCGTCCGGTCGCAGCGCGGTCAGCGCGGCCCCCACCGCGCGGGCCGAGCCCGGTCCGTGGTGGCGTACCCCCAGCAGGGTCACCTCACCAGTCATGTCCTCCCCCTTGTCCGTTCCCGGTGTCGTCGAGCCGGTCCTGCACGTTGCTGGATCCGTTCAACTCCCCTTTCTCGATGGCCGCCTGACGATCAGTCGGCCAGGTCCCGAGCGGCCTGGTAGAAGTCCTGCCAGCCCGCCCGGTCGCGTAGCACGCCCTCCAGGTACTCCCGCCAGACCACCCGGTCCGCGGGCGGGTCGCCGAGCACCGCCCCGAGCACCCCGCCCGCCAGGTCGCCGGGCCGCAGCACACCGTCACCGAAGTGGACAGCGAGAGCCAGGCCGTTGGTGACCACCGAGATGGCCTCGGCGGTGGAGAGCGTGCCGGTCGGACTCTTGACCTTGGTCCGGCCGTCGCTGGTGACGCCGTCGCGCAGTTCGCGGAAGACCGTGACAACCCGTCGGATCTCCTGCGCGCCACCCGGCAGCGCCGGCAGGTCCAGCGCCCGGCCGAGCTGGCCGACCCGCCGCTCGACGATCTCGACCTCCTCGTCGAGCGTCGCCGGCAGCGGCAGGACCACCGTGTTGAAGCGGCGGCGCAGAGCGCTGGAGAGTTCGTTGACCCCGCGGTCCCGATCGTTGGCGGTGGCGATCACGTTGAACCCGCGGACAGCCTGAGTTTCTCCGCTCAACTCCGGTATCGGCAACGTCTTTTCCGACAGCACGGTGATCAGCGCGTCCTGCACGTCGGCCGGGATCCGGGTCAGCTCCTCGATCCGGACGAGCTTGCCCGCGGCCATCCCCCGGAGCACCGGCGAGGGCACCAGCGCGGCCCGGCTCGGACCGTTCGCGAGCAGCTCGGCGTAGTTCCAGCCGTACCGCACCGCCTCCTCCGGGGTCCCCGCGGTGCCCTGCACCAGCAGCGTGGAGTCCCCGCTGATCGCCGCCGCCAGGTGCTCCGAGACCCAGGTCTTGGCGGTCCCGGGCACCCCGAGCAGCAACAGCGCCCGGTCGGTGGCCAGGGTGCCGATCGCCACCTCGACCACCCGCCGCGGCCCCACGTACTTGGGGGTCACCAGCGTGCCGTCCGGCAGCTCGCCGCCCAACAGGTAGGTCGCCACCGCCCACGGGGACAACCGCCAGTGCGCCGGGCGCGGGCGGTCGTCCTGCGCCGCCAACGCGGCCAGCTCACCGGCGAACGCCTCCTCGGCGTGCGCCCGCAGCACCTCGCCGGCGGCCTGGCTGGGCACGGTCGTCATCGGACGGTCTCCTTGGGATCGGCACCCCGGGGCAGCACGATGCCCGGGACGGCAGCGGTGATCGGGTGGAGTGATCGGCACGTGGCAGCCGGGCGCGGCGCACCGGCGACGGGCAGCGGCACGGCCGCCGCGGACGGACCTCATTCCCGTCCGACCGACAGGAACAAGTCTGCCGGGGTGCACTGACAATCGGCGCCCGCCCGAGTCCCCGTTCCACTCGTTCATCCGGAGTGCGATCGCCAGCCGTTTCGTCGAGAGCATCTCCTCCGACCGGGACAGCGACTACGCCAAGAAGCGGGCCTGGTACGCGCTCAGCGGCATCCCGTTGTACGCGATCATCGACCCCAACGACGGCACCTGGGAGCTGCACTCCGACCCGCACGGCGGGGACTACCGGGTGATCGCGCACGGCACCTTCGGCGAGGGGATCGAGCTGCCCGCGCCGTTCCTCCTCACGCTCGACACCTCGGCGTTCAAGGTCTATCCGCCCAAGGCCTGAGGGCCTGTCAGTCCCTGCTCCTAGCGTTCCCGGTATGGAGGAACGCTGGAGCACCGAGCAGATCCTGGCCCTCGCACCCGACGCCGCCGGGCGGGCGGCGGCCGGGCAGGCGGGCGTGGTCGAGCGGTGGGGGGCGGTGGGGGTCGGGGCGGGCCTGCTCTGGGGGGAGCACCGCGGGAGCGGGGGTTCGCCGTACCGGACCGTGGTGCGGCTGGCCGGGCCCGGGTTCCGGTGCAGCTGCCCCAGCCGGCGGCTGCCCTGCAAGCACGCGCTCGGGCTGCTGCTGCTCTGGCGGGCCCAGCCCGCGGCGGTGCCGGCGTCAGCCGAGCCGCCCGCCTGGGCGCTCGCCGACCCACCCGACGACGCCGGCGACGCGCTCGCCGATGACCACACGACCGCCGACGACGAGGCGGCGCGCCGGCGGGTCGTGCAGCGGGCCGAGCGGCGCGCGGCGCGGGTGGCCGCGGGGGCCCGGGAGTTGCGGCTGCGGCTGGCCGACCGGGTGCGCCGGGGGCTGGCCGAGCCGGGCACCGACGGGGCCGAGCTGGCGGCCCGGATGGTCGATGCCCAGGCCCCCGGACTCGCCGCCCGGGTGCGGGAGTTGGCGGCGCTGCCGAGCGAGGAGCAGCTGGCCGGGCACGCCCTGCTCGACCTGCTGGCTGCCGGCTACCTGCGGCTCGCGGAGCTGCCCGGGCCGCTGGCCGACACCGTGCGGACCCGGGTGGGCTTCACCGTCGACCGCGCCGAACTGCTGGCCGGCCCGACGGTGCGCGACCGGTGGCTGGTGCTGGGCAGCCGGGAGGGCAGCGACGGCCCGCTGACCACCCACCGGGTCTGGCTGCTCGGCGCCACGACGGGCCGCACCGCCCTGCTGCTCTCCTTCGACCGCCCCGATCGCTTTGACCGCCCCGACCAGCAGCCGGAGCCCCGGCTACCGGTGGGCGGATCGGTCGACGCCGAGCTGGCCTTCCACCCCGGCGCGCTGCCGCTGCGCGCCGTGCTCGGCCCCCGGTACCCGGCATCGGCCCCGACCCCGGCCCCTGGGACGCCCCCGCAGCAGCCGCCCGGCGCCCCAACCGGCCTGGGCACCCGGGAAGCCGCCGCCGCCTACGGCGAGGCGGTCGCCGCGGACCCGTGGACGGAGGCCTGGCCGGTGCTGCTGGCCGCCGTGGTCCCGGTGCCCACCACCGACGGCTGGCTGCTGACCGACGGCGCGGGCGCCCTGCCGCTGATCCCGCCCCGCCCCGCCGGTGCCGCCCGGACCGCCGGTGCCGACGCGGCGCCCTGGCGGCTGGCGGCCGTCGCCCAGGGCCGCCCGGTGACCGTCTTCGGCGAGTGCGGCCACCGCGGCTTCACCCCGGTCACGGTCTGGGACGAGCTCGGCCGGCCCACCGACCTGACCCGGCAGGAGGCCGCATGACCGTCCCCGCCCGCCCCGAGCCGGACCACCTGGGGGACCACCAGGCGGCCGACCGGCCGGACCAGGACGCCGAACTCGCCTACTGGGCCGCCCTGGAGAGCACCGCGCTGCTCGGCACCGACCGCCGCGCGCTGCCCGAACCGGACGGCTCGCCCGCCGCCGTGGCCGCCGCCGACGCGGTCGACCGGTCCGACCCCGCCACCGCCCTGCTCGAACTGGCCGCGCTGGCAACGGTGCGCCGCCGGGCCGGGCTGCTGCCGCGCCCCGCCGTCCGCCCCGCCCAGCCGCCACCGCGGGACCACCGCCCGGAGCTGCCCGCACCCGCCGCCCGCCGGCTCTCCGTGCTGCTGGCCGGCCGCACCGGCGCCGGCCCGGGCCAGGCCAACCTCACCGAGCTGCTGCCGCAGTGGCTGGCCACCGCCCGCGAGCGCGGCTACCGCCCGCCCGCCGCCCAGGTGCCGGCGCTGCTGACGGCCGCCCGCAACCGCAGCGAGCTGCGCGGCGACGTGGCCGCCCTGGTCGGCCCGCTCGGCCGCTGGCTGGCCGAGCGCAACCCGGACTGGCGCTACCTGCTGCGGACCGTCGGCGCGGACGGCCCGACCGGGACGGACCGGATCTGGAGCGAGGGGCTCTTCGCCGAACGGGTGACCCACCTGACCCGGCTGCGCCGGCGGGATCCGGCCGCCGCGCTGGCCCTGCTGGCCGGCAGCTGGGCCGCCGAACGGGCCGAGGACCGGCTGCTCTTCCTGGACGCGTTGCAGGAGGGCCTCTCGCTCGCGGACGAGCCGTTCCTGGAGGCGGCGCTGGCCGACCGGGGCAAGAACGTCCGGGCCACCGCCGCCGAGCTGCTCTCCACGCTGCCCGGTTCGGCGCTCGGCCGCCGGATGGCCGAGCGCGCGCTGGCCGCGGTGCGCCGGGCGCCGGACGGAGCGCTGCTGGTGACACCGCCCGCCGCCTGCGACGCGGCGATGCAGCACGACGGGATACCGCCACTCTCGCCGACCGGGCGGGGCGAGCGGGCCTGGTGGCTGGCCGAGGTGCTGGCCGCCACGCCGCTCGACACCTGGACCACGGCCTTCGGGCTCACCCCGGCCGAGCTGCTGGCGTTGCCGGTCCACGAGGCCGGCCCGCAGGGGCGCGAAATCGGACCGCAGGTGCACGAGGCCAGCCCGCCGGTGCACGAGGCCGGCCCGCCGGTCCGCAAGGTCGGACTGCCGGCGCCCGGAGTGGGCCGGCCCCGCCCGGGCGGCGAGCCGGAGGGCCCCTGGCGCGCCGAACTGCACGAGGCCTGGGCCCGGGCCGCCGTCCGGCAGCGCGACGCCGACTGGGCCCGGGTACTGCTCGGCCCGGCACCGCGCACCGCCGGCGCGACCCCGGTCGCCGGGGCGCCGGCCCGGCTGCTGGCGGTGCTGCCGCCGGCCGAGCGGGCCGCCTGGACCGCGGCCTTCCTGCGCGTGCACGGGCCGGGCGACGCCTTCCAACTGCTCGGCGCCTGCGCCACCCCGTGGACCCCGCCGCTGAGCACCGCGGTGGTGGCCGCCCTGGAGCGGGCCGCCGCCGCGGGGTCCTACCCGTGGAACCACAGCGGCGTGCTGGGCCTGACCGAGCGCTCGCTGGCGCCGGCCACCGCGCCCGCGGTGGCCGCGCTGGCGGCCGGTGCGGCCCCGGACACCGCGTGGGCCGAGACCTTCGCCCGGCTCGCCGCCACGCTGCGGTTCCGCGCCGCAATGCTGGCCGAGCTCACCGGGGACCCCACGTGAGCGGGGTCCCCGGGCGAGCTCAGGACCGCCTACGCCCAGGACCCCGCGTGAGCCGCGGCCCCGGCCCCGCAGGCCCCGCAGGCACCGCGTGCGACTCGGCTCAGCCGGCCGCGCGCAGGTTGGCCTCGACCCAGGCCACCACCTCGCTGGTGGGGGTGCCGGGGGTGAAGATGTCCGCGACGCCCATCGCCTTCAGCTCGGCGACGTCCTCGTCCGGGATGATGCCGCCGCAGAACACCTTGATGTCCGCCGCGTCCCGCTCCTTGAGCAGCTCGATCACCCGGGCGCAGAGCGTCATGTGGGCGCCGGACAGGATGGACAGGCCGATCCCGTCCGCGTCCTCCTGGATCGCGGTGTCCACCACCTGCTCGGGGGTCTGGTGCAGGCCGGTGTAGATCACCTCCATGCCGGCGTCGCGCAGCGCCCGCGCGATCACCTTGGCGCCGCGGTCATGACCGTCCAGCCCCGGCTTGGCGACCACCACCCGGATCGGGCCCGACACACCCATCACTGCCTCCACGTCAACCACGCTGTTAACCGGCACTAACTGCCTAAGGGAGGTTAGCGCGCCATCCGTTCGACCGGCTACAACTTCCGGCCACCGTCCCGCGGCGGCCGGAAGCCGAGGCCGCCCGCTACAGCTTCTCGACCGGCGCGTAGCGCAGCAGCAGCACCTTGCGCCCGGCCGAACCGAAGTCGATGGTCGCCTTCGCGTTGTCGCCGGCTCCCGCGACCTCGGCCACCGTACCCAGGCCGAACTTGTCGTGGCTGACCCGGTCGCCGACCGCCAGGCCCACCACCTCGCGCTCGGTCACCGTCCGCGACGAGGAGCGGCCCCAGCCCGCCTTCGGCCCCTGCGCGCTCAGCCCGCCGCCGAACGAACCGCCGGACGAGGAGGACGAGGAGCGCGAGCCGCCCGAGAAGCCGCGGGACGCCGGCGCCGCCTTGGCGACCGCGCCCTTCCACTCGACCAGCTCGGCCGGGATCTCCTCCAGGAACCGGGAGGCCGGGTTGTAGGCCGGCTGTCCCCAGGCGCTGCGCAGCACGCTGCGGGTCAGGTAAAGGCGCTGCCGGGCCCGGGTCAGCCCGACGTAGGCCAGCCGGCGCTCCTCCTCCAGCTCCTTGACCTGGCTGAGCGCCCGCATGTGCGGGAAGATCCCGTCCTCCATGCCGGTGAGGAAGACCACCGGGAACTCCAGCCCCTTGGCGGTGTGCAGGGTCATCATGGTGATGACGCCCTGCCCCTCCTCGTCGTCCGGGATCTGGTCGGAGTCGGCGACCAGCGCCACCCGCTCCAGGAAGTCGGCGAGCGAGCCGACCGGCGGCGCGCCCTCCTCCCCGGCGTCGGGGCGCTCGCCCGGGTCCTGCTCGTACTCCAGCGCGACGGAGGCCAGCTCCTGGAGGTTCTCCACCCGGGTCTCGTCCTGCGGGTCGGTGGAGGCCTGGAGCTCGGCCAGGTACCCGGTCTCCTCCAGCACCGCCTCCAGCACCGCGGCCGGCCCGGCCCCGGACTCGACCACCAGGCGCAGCGAGGCCAGCAGCTCGTTGAACCGCTTGACCGCGTTGAGCGAGCGGGACGCCATCCCGTAGGCCTCGTCCACCCGCAGCAGCGCCTGGGCGAAGGAGATCCGCTCGCGCGCGGCCAGTGCCTCGACCATCGCCTCGGCCCGGTCGCCGATGCCGCGCTTGGGCACGTTGAGGATCCGGCGCAGCGGCACGGTGTCCTCGGGGTTGGCCAGCACCCGCAGGTAGGCCAGCACGTCGCGGACCTCGCGGCGCTCGTAGAAGCGCACCCCGCCGACCACCTTGTACGGCAGGCCGACCCGGATGAACACCTCCTCGAAGACCCGGGACTGCGCGTTGGTCCGGTAGAAGATCGCCACGTCGCCGGGCCGGGCGTCGCCGGCGTCGGTGAGCCGGTCGATCTCGTCGGCGATGAACTGCGCCTCGCCGTGCTCGTCGTCGGCGACGAAGCCGGTCACCTTCTCGCCGTGCTCGCCCGCGGTCCAGAGCTTCTTCTCGCGCCGGTTGGCGTTGCGCTCGATCACCGCGTTGGCGGCGTTCAGGATGGTCTGGGTGGAGCGGTAGTTCTGCTCCAGCAGGATCGTGGTGGCGTTCGGGTAGTCCTCCTCGAACTGGAGGATGTTGCGGATGGTGGCGCCGCGGAAGGCGTAGATCGACTGGTCGGCGTCACCCACCACGCAGAGCTCGGCGGGCTCCAGGTCCACCAGGGCGGCGGCCGCCGGGTTGACCAGGTCGCCGTCGACGGTCCGCTTGGGCGCCGAGCCCGCCGCCCCGCCGGTCAGCTCGCGGACCAGGGTGTACTGGGCGTGGTTGGTGTCCTGGTACTCGTCGACCAGGATGTGCCGGAACCGCCGCCGGTAGTGCTCGGCCGCGTCGGGGAAGGCCTGGAGCAGGTGGACGGTGGTCATGATGATGTCGTCGAAGTCCAGCGCGTGGGCTTCGCGCAGCCGGGACTGGTAGAGCGTGTAGGCCTCGGCGAGCTTGCGCTCCATCGGGTTGGCGGCCTGCGCCGCGTAGGCCTCCGGGTCGATCAGCTCGTTCTTCAGGTTGGAGACCTTGGCGCTGAACGACTTCGGCGGGAACTGCTTGGGGTCCAGGTCCAGGTCCCGGCAGACCAGCGACATCAGCCGCTGCGAGTCGGCCGAGTCGTAGATCGAGAAGTTGGAGCTGAAACCGAGCCGCTTGCTCTCCCGGCGCAGGATCCGCACGCAGGCGCTGTGGAAGGTGGAGACCCACATCGCCTTGGCCCGCGGGCCGACCAGCTGCTCGACGCGCTCGCGCATCTCGCCGGCCGCCTTGTTGGTGAAGGTGATCGCCAGGATCTCCCCCGGGTGCACCCCGCGGGCGCCCAGCAGGTGGGCGATCCGGTGGGTCAGCACCCGGGTCTTGCCGGAGCCGGCGCCGGCCACGATCAGCAGCGGCGAGCCGGCGTGCAGCACCGCCTCGCGCTGCGGGTCGTTCATTCCGTCCAGCAGCCGGGCCGGGTCGATCACGGGGCGGTGCGCGCCGTTGCGGTAGTAGGCGTCGCGCTCGTCCTGGGCGGCGAAGTCGGTCTGGAAGAGGTCGCTGGGGATCTCCTCCTCGTCACCGCCGTCGGGGCCCTCGTGGTGCTCCGGGTAGTCCTCCGGCGGAGGCTCCTCGGCGAAGTCGACGGGCAGCGCGTCGGCCGCGGGCTTCGCCTCGAAGGACTCGAAGCCGGGCAGCGGGAGGTCGTCAAAGAGGCTACTCATGGCCCTTCGAGTTTATGGCCCGGCGCTGACAGAACCGGCCCCTCGGGCGGAATCCACCCGGACCGGATGACCGGCGCACGGCCCGGGAGTCCGTCAGCCGCCCTGCGCGTCCTTGCGCTCCAGCAGCGCGACGGTGAGCTGCCGGACCTGCTGGACCTCGACCGGCTCGAAGACCGCCTTGAGCGCGGCCACCTCGCGCGCCGGCAGGTTGGCGTACGGGTCCTTGCCGTCGGCGTCGCTGTAGGTGACCACCCAGACCCGCTGCACGTCGCCGATGCAGGCCGCCGGGTCACCGCACTCGACCGCGTACAGGTCGTCGTTGCGGACCTCGGACCTGGCCGCGAAGATGTCGACCGGCTCGACCTGCCTGGGCAGGTAGTACCTCATCGCCAGGTCCAGCATCATGAAGGACTTGCTCCCGCGGTCCGGCACGATCGCGTCACCGGGCCGGTAGCCCTGGGCCACGATCGCGGCCGCACCCTTGTCGTCGACCGACTCGTGCGAGCCGACCCCGCGCAGGCCCCGCTGGTCGGTGATGCCGAGCAGGGCGGTGCCGACCACGAAGACCACCGCCATCACCACCCGCGGCCGCAGCGCGGTGATCGCGGCGGCGGACAGCACGCACCAGGCCGGCACCGTGAAGAGCACGTAGCGGTCCAGGAAGTACGAGGTGGAGCCCTGCGAGATCAGGTAGATCGCCGCGATCGGCAGCGCCGCGATCATGCCGGTCTCCACCGCGCGGCGGCGGTCGGTGCTCCAGGCCAGCGGGAGCACCGACATGGCCAGCACGATCCCGGCCACCAGCGGGGAGAAGAACAGCCCGGACCACAGGGCCGGGAAGGACTGCATGTCGGGGGTCACGATCCAGGAGATCTGCCGGCCCACCTGCTGCCGGCCCAGCACCGCCAGCGGGACCAGCGGCAGCAGGCCCAGCGCCACGGCGACCGGGAAGCGCCGGATCACCCGGCGCTCGCCCGAACGCCGCCACCGCAGCACCAGCACGATGGCGTGCGGCAGCAGGAAGACCACCGAGATCAGGTGGAAGAGACCGGCCCCGGTCACGCAGAGGGCGTAGCCGGCCCACCGCCACCAGGTCGGGCGCTCCAGTGCGCGCAGCAGGGTCAGCGTGGCGGCGGACACCATCAGCACCACGAAGGCGTAGCCGCGGACCTGCTGCGAGTAGAGCGAGATCGAGGGGACCAGCGCGAACAGCAGTCCGGCGATCAGCGCGGTCCACCGGTCGAAGAGCCGGCGCCCGATGAACACCACGAGGACGGCCGAACCCGCCATGGCCAGCGCCGCGGGCAGCCGCAGCACGGTCGGCGAGTCGCCGAGGAGCCCGATCCAGAAGTGCAGCAGCAGGTAGTAGGCGCCCGAGACCGCGTCCACGTTCTTCAGCATGTCCAGCAGCTCACCGGTGCTGCGCGAGGCCGCGCTCCACGAGGCGAGTTCGTCGCGCCACAGGGTGGGGCGCCCGATGCCGCGCAGGCCGAATCCGAGCGTCAGCAGGGCCGGCCAGAGCCAGAGCGTCCGGTCGAACCGAGTCCGCCAGGCCGACGGGGCCGGCCGGTCGTCCGGCGCCGCGGCGATGGTCGGATGGTCGGCCACGACGGTCTCGGTCATGCCTGCCCCCTTCGGTGGCGCGAGATCTCGGGGTGGACGAGCGGTCCGGTGCCCGAACGTGGACCAGCATAGTCGCGTTGCGCAGTCGCCCGGACACCAAACGTGAGCACGGGCCGGGGCCCGCTCGGGGCCCTGCCCGGGGTCCTACTCGGCCGCTCCGTCGCGCCGCACCTGGGCGAAGGCGGCGTCCAGTTGACGCTTCATCAGCGGGCCGAGCGGGCGCTCGACGAAGCGGTGCACCAGGTAGGCGGCGACCAGCATGATCGCCAGCGCCAGGAAGAACGTGGGGTACGGCGCCAGGTGCGGGCGCAGCCGGGTGATCAGCTCGAAGCCGATCTCCTGGTGCAGGAGGTAGAGCGGGTAGGTCAGCGAACCGGCGACGGTCAGCCACTTCCAGCGGACCCGGTCGAACCAGCCGAGCGCGGCGCCGCCGACCAGCGCGAAGGCGGTCGCGACGTACGCCATGGTCAGGTACCAGGACAGGTGGTGGTGGGTGCCGTACTCGTAGCCGCCGACGATCCCGCGCATCCGGTCCTGCGCCATCAGGAAGCTGTAGATCACCAGCCCCCACAGGAGCAGGTTCGGCTTGAACCGGTACATCAGGTACATGGTGGTGCCGGCGATGAAGTACCAGCAGTAGTCGGGCTGGACGAACATCTCCAACAACGGGACGTCCACCGCGGAGCAGACGGTTCCCAGGAAGGCCCAGATGCCCAGGAAGCCGACCACCCGACGGTAGCTCAGGCCCCAGATCAGCAGCACGCCGAAGAGCACGTAGAAGCGCAGCTCGGCCCAGAGCGACCAGTACACCGGGTCGATGTTGTCCACGCCCATCGGCGTGTTGGCCATCGTCAGGTTGGTCAGGATCCGGGACGCCGTGGGGCGGTGGGTGTCGTCTCCCCAGATCGTCGGGGCCAGCCGCAGCACCACGGTGGTGACCAGCACCGCGAACCAGTAGGCCGGGAAGAGCCGGACCAGCCGGGAGGTGACGAAGTCCCCGATCGAGCGACCCCAGCAGGACATGCAGATGACGAAACCGCTGATCAGGAAGAACAGTTGCACGCCGGTCCAGCTGTAGGCGCCGATCAGGTGCCCCAGCGGCATCAGCCGGGCCGTGTCACCGTGCCAGACGCCGGGGAAGCGCTGGACGCCCATCCAGTGCCAGCAGAGCACCCCGATGGCGGCCAACAGGCGCATTCCGTCGAGCACGTACAGGCGCGGACGCTTGGACTTCTCGGGCTTGGACACCGCGGATCCGGGCGCTTGTGCCCGGTCGCGCTGAGGCCCGTCCAGCTGTTCCTGGGCGGCTACGGTCGTAGGCATCAGGTGGGAGGTCCTCGGGTCGGGGACGCAGGCATCCCCCTCCCACCGGCAGCGGTGCCGGGCGAAGGCGGGGCGAGAGAAGCGTACCAATCGGCAGACCCACTTCTCCCGAATGCCCCCCGTTCGTGGTATTTTCGGAATTTTGACCGAATTGACCCGGATCCCGGCTGCGCTCAGACCAGCCGGCGCGCCGTCGCCCAGCGGGTCAGCTCGTGCCGGTTGCTCAGCTGGAGCTTGCGCAGCACCGCCGAGACGTGGCTCTCCACCGTCTTCACCGAGATGAACAGCTGCTTGGCGATCTCCTTGTACGCGTAGCCGCGGGCGATCAGCCGCAGCACCTCGCGCTCGCGCTGGGTCAGCCGGTCCAGGTCCTCGTCGACCGGCGGGGTGTCGGTGGCGGCGAAGGCGTCCAGCACGAACCCGGCCAGCCGCGGCGAGAAGACCGCGTCCCCGTCGGCGATCCGGAAGACCGCGCTGACCAGGTCGCCGCCGGTGATGGTCTTGGTCACGTAGCCGCGGGCACCGCCGCGGATCACCCCGATCACGTCCTCCGCCGCGTCCGAGACGGAGAGCGCGAGGAACTTGACCCCGCCCGGCTCCCCCATCACCGCGGTGGAGCGGCGCAGCACCTCGACCCCGCCGCCGCCGGGCAGGTGCACGTCGAGCAGCACCACGTCGGGGCGGGTCTCGGCGACCACCCGGACCGCCGACTCCACGTCGTCCGCCTCGCCCACCACGTCGATGCCGGTGACCTCGGTGCGGCCGATCTCGGCCCGCACCCCGGTCCGGAACATCCGGTGGTCGTCCACCAGTACCACCCGGGCCACGCGCTCGGGTCCCCCGCCGGTCCCGGCGGCAACAGCGTCAGTCATCAGCAGCTCTCTCCATCTCCAGCTCGACCTCGGTGCCGCCGTCCGGCGCGGGCCGCACCCGAGCGGTGCCGCCGTTGCGCTTCATCCGGCCGATGATCGACTCACGGACGCCCATCCGGTCCTCCGGCACGGTCTCGGGGTCGAAGCCGGGGCCGTGGTCGCGCACGAACACCGACACCGTCCTCCCCTCCACCTCGGCGTAGACCTGCACCGGTCCCCCGCCACCGTACTTGGCGGCGTTGACCATCGCCTCTCGCGCGGCCTGCATCTGCGCGGCGATCCCCTCGTCCATCGGGCAGTCGCCGACGCAGACCAGCTCGACCTGCACCCCGTGCCGGTCCTCGACCTCGGCGACCACCTCACGCAGCCGCTCCGCCAGGGTGTCCGGGGCGGCCTCGGCCGCCGCCTCCGGGCGGTACAGCCACAGCCGCAGCTCGCGCTCCTGGGCCCGAGCCAGCCGCTGGACCTCCTTGGGGTCCTCGGCCCGGCGCTGGATCAGGGTCAGCGTGTGCAGCACCGAGTCGTGGATGTGCGCGGCGATCTCGGCCCGCTCCTGGGCCCGGATCCGCGCGGTCCGCTCGGCGCCGAGGTCCTGCCACATCCGCAGCGCGTAGGGGCCGGTCAGCACCAGCACGCCGGCCAGCACCGCGAGCGAGGCCTCGATCACCGAGGCGACGGTGGAGCCGGTGCCCTGCAGGATCAGGAAGGTGATGATGCCGATCGTCACCAGCAGCACGCCGGCACCGACCCGGGCCAGCGCCACCCGGCGCTTGCCGCCGCCCTCCAGGCCGAACCAGCGCTGCCAGCGCGAGTCGTCGGCCTGCCGCCAGACCAGCGCGACGCCGACCCCGATCGCCAGCAGCGGCCAGGCGTACGGCGGCGAGGACTGCAGGTGCAGCACGTTGAGCAGCGCCATCACGCCGATCACCAGCATCAGCAGCGCAGCCAGCTGGCCGAGGTTCTGCCGGCTGGCGGCGCCGCCGGGCCGGGGCGCACCGGCCGCGCCAGCCGCCATCGGCTCGCCCTGGAAGGTGCCCTGCAGCAGGTCGCGCAGCCGGCCCAGCCGGCCGCCGGCGTGCTCCTTGTGCAGCGGGTCCGGCTGCGCGCCGGTGCCGGCCGGCACGAACTGGCCGTTCGACCAGACGTAGCCCGCGGCCGGGCCGTGCGGCGCCGGCTCCCCGATCCCGATCGGCACCACGAACCAGAAGGCCGCGTAGAGCAGCACCCCGATCCCGTTGGCGAAGAAGAGCAGCACGAAGGCGGCCCGCACCCAGGTGACCGGCAGCCCGAGGTGGACCGCGAGGCCGTGCGCCACGCCGCCCAGCATCCGCGAGTGCGGGCTGCGGTACAGCTTGCGGTAGGGCGGCCGGGCCGGGTCCGGGGTCGGCTCGGCACCACCGGACGGCGGGCCGTCAGGGGTGATCGCCGTGGGGGTGGTCACGGTGGGGTCGGGTTCGGTACCGGGGGCTGCCACGCCACCGATGGTCACACGTGCGCGGGTGCCCGCGCATCAGGGTCCGTCCCTAGGGTTCGCCCGGGGTTCCCGGCCGACGTCCGCTGCCGTCCGGAGGAGCGGCTGAGCGTGTCACCCCGGCACTTCGTTGATCATATGACCTTCCTATCGCACCGTGACTGACAGAGCGTCACACACCGGGAGGTAGGTCATGAAACGGATCGTCTCCACCTTGGTCGCCGCGGTCCTCTCCGCGAGCGCCGTCCTACTGGCGAGCGCGCCGCCCGCCGCGGCCCGGACGCACCGGACGGTGCTCCGGATCATGCCGCTGGGCGACTCCATCACCGTGGGCGTCGGCAGCACCCACGACACCGGCTACCGGCTGCCGCTGTGGCGGCTGCTCGACGGGCAGGGCCGGATCGACGCGGTCTTCGTGGGTTCGCAGCGCGACGGCGCCTTCCCCCAGCCGTTCCACGAGGGCCACAGCGGCTGGATGATCAACGACATCCGGGCCCGGGTGGACGGCTGGCTGCGCACCCAGCACCCCGACGTGGTGCTGCTCCACATCGGCATCAACGACCTGGACCGCGCCCCCGGCTACCGGACCCAGGCCGCCGACCGGCTGCGGGCGCTGCTGGACCGGATCTACGCCGACCGGCCCGGCGTCACCGTCCTGCTGCTCGGCCTGATCCCCAGCACCCCCGGGCTGCAGCCGGCCGTGCGCCGCTTCGACGAGCAGGCCCGGTCACTCGAACCGGTCGAGCAGGGCCGCGGCCGGCACTTCAGCTACGTCACCCCGCCCGCGCTGACCGCCGACGAGTTCGCCGACCGGCTGCACCCCGACGACCGCGGCTACCGCCGGCTCGCCGAGGCCTACTACACCGGGCTGCTGGCCGACGTGGGCCGGCGCTGGATCGCCGGCACCGGCTGACCCGGGGAGCCGGGCGACGGGCCGCGCGAGCACCCCCGACCCCGGCTCTCAGGGACAGATCAGGGTTCGAACCGGGCTGATCCCCATCCCGCTCGCGGCGCGGAACCCGCAGGATGGAGCCATGACGGAGGAGCAGAGCGCGGCCGAGGACCAGCGGGCCGCCGACGAGCAGTCCCGCTGGGAGGACGATCCCCAGCAGGAGGCCGGGGGCGGCCGGCCGCCGCTGGTCCGCGACGAGACCCACCGGGTGGTCGCCGGGGTCTGCGGCGGCCTCGGCCGCCACCTGGACATCGACCCGGTGGTCTTCCGGGTGGTCACCGCGGTGCTCTGCCTGACCGGCGGCCTGGGGCTCTTCCTCTACGGCCTGGCCTGGCTGATCGTGCCGACCGAGCACCCGGACGGCAAGCACGGGCGCACCGAGCTGCAGCGGGTGCTCACCGGCCGGGTGGACGGCCAGTCGATCGGCGCGGTGCTGCTCACCGTGATCGGCACCGGGGTGTTCTTCTCCTGGATGGGCAGCGGCGACTCGGTCTTCCCGCTGCTGCTGCTCGGCGCGATGGTCTTCTTCGCGGTGCGGTACGACCCGGAGCGGCGCCGCCGCGCCCGCGGACTCGGCCGGCCGGCCCGCCCCGGCGGCCCCTTCGACCGGCCGACCGGTCCGGGGCTGGGCCTCGGGTTCGGCGGCCGGAGCACCGGCACCGAGGGCGGCAGCGCCTCGCCGCTGAGCGACTGGAAGACCTGGCGGCGCGACTTCCACGAGGAGTGGGCCAGCCGCAAGGCGGACTTCCACGAGGAGTGGGCGACCCGGAAGGCCGAGCTGCGCGAGGAGTGGGCCGAGCAGAAGGACCGGATGCGCGAGGAGTGGGCGGACCACGCGGCGGCGGGCAAGGTCGACCTCGGCAAGCACCAGCGCGGCGCGACGGCCGGCGAGGCCCCCGCCGACAGCCCGGCCGACGCCCCCCGCCCCGGTCGCACCGGCTACCTCTGGGACCCGCGCCACCCCGAGCGCAACCCGTACGGCACCGGGCCCGGCACCCCGCCCGACGCCCCGACCCAGGCCTGGTGGCAGCGGACCGACCTGCCGGCCGGCGACCCGCTGCGCAAGGCCGGCCCGGTGCCGACGCGGCCGGCCGCCCCGGTGCGCCGCGAGCGGCGCCCGCGCTCGGTGCTCGCGCCCTTCGGGCTGCTGCTCTCGGTGGGGGTGGCCTGGCTGGTCTGGTCGCTCAACGGCGCGCTGGCCGGCACCGTGCTGCTCTCCGTCACGCTGGCCACCGGGCTGCTCTGCCTGGGCCTGACCATCATGCTCGGCGCGAAGTTCGGCCGGGCCCGGGCGCTGGCGGTGCCCGCGCTGCTGGTCACGCTGGTGCTGGCGGCCGTCGGCAGCACCGCCGGCTCGGCCGGCCTCGGGCTCGGCGACCGGAGCTGGACCCCGCAGAGCGCGGGCGCGGTCAACCCGCAGTACCAGGCCGGCCTCGGCAACGCCCGGCTCGACCTGACCGCCGTGGACCCGGCCGGCGGCACGGTGACCACCCGGCTCCGGCTCGCGGCCGGCGACGCCTTCGTGGTGCTGCCGCCCGACGTCGCGGTCGACCTCGACCTGCACACCGTGGCCGGTGACGTGCTGATGCCCGGGCAGGACCGGCACGGCAACGTGGGCGAGCACCTGATCGAACACCTCGACCCGGTGGGCGGCACGCCGGCCAAGGGAACCATCGACCTGACCGTCCAGGTCGGTCTCGGCGAGATCCACGTGGAGCGTCAGGGATGAAGAAGCACCGGTTCGACCTCTTCTCGTTCCTGGCCGGCGGCCTGTTCACGGCGCTCGCCGTGGTCTACCTGGTCGCCGCGCTGAACGGGCTGTCGGTGAACGGACGGATCGTCATGCCGATCGCCTTCATCGTGCTCGGCGCCGCCGGGCTGGCCGGGGCGGTGGCGGCGATGTCCCGCCGCGGCCGCGGACCCGACGCCTGAACCGGCCCGACGCCCGACCCGGCCCGACGCCCGACCCACCGGGGCAACCGGCCCGCGGCTCAGGACTGCAACGGCCCCAGGTCCAGCCGGTCGCCGTTCCTGGTGACGGTGTACCTGGGCAGCGGCTTGACCGCCGGGCCGTTCAGCACCGCGCCGGTGGCGGCGTCGAAGAGCGAGCCGTGGCACGGGCAGCTGAGCTGCCCGTTCCGGGGCGCGTTGACGGCGCAGCCGGCGTGGGTGCAGACCGAGGAGAGGCCGCAGTACTGGCCCGCCTTGGGCTGCACGATGTAGACCGCGTCGCCGCTGGCCGGGTCGGTCACGGTGGCCGAACCGCCGACCGGGACGGCCGTCACCGGCACCGAGGCCTTGCCGCCGCCCCCGCCGGCGCTGCCGCCGGCGCCCGGCGCGGGCGTGCCGGCCGACCCGGG
>NZ_JBNQTI010000172.1:0-17649 GCF_050325825.1 Kitasatospora sp. LaBMicrA B282 | reverse complement strand
GCCCGGCAGCAGCAGCACGCCGCCGCGGTCGCCTGGGTGGAGGCCGCCCTCTCGGTGGGCAGCGCGCTCGGCGGGCTGCGGTACGGCGCGCGCAGCTGGCGGGCGCCGGCCCGGCGGCAGTTGGGCGGGCTGCTGGCGGGGCTCGGACTCGCGGTGGCCGTCGCGGGGGCGGCGTCGAACCTGTACGTCCTGGCAGCGGTGGTCGCCGGGGTGGGGCTGTTCGTGGCACCGGCCATCACGGTGACCTACCTGGTGGCGGACGAGGCCGCCGCACCGGAGCACCGCACCCGGGCGGCGGCGCTGGTGAACTCGGCGTACAACTGCGGGTCCGCGCTCGGGACCGCGGGGATCGGCCTGCTGCTGGGCGGCGCTCCGGCGGGAGCGGCGAGCGGCCTGCCGCTCCCGGCCGGCTTCGTGCTGGCCGCGCTGCCCGCACTGCTGGTGGGAGCGGCCGCCCTGCGCAGGCCCAAGCCGGCCGCGACGGGTGACGCGCAGCCGGCCGCGACCGTCCTGATCCCGGCGGGTGCCGCCCAGCCCGCCGACACCCGCTGAGCCCGGTGGCGGGACGGCCCCTCCCCCCTACCCCACCACCGTGCTCAGCGCCAGGACGCCGGCCAGCGAGGTGAGCGAGAGCAGCGTGTGCGACACCGTCCAGGTCCGCAGGGTGCCGCCGACCGAGAGGCCGAAGTACTCCTTGAAGAGCCAGAACGCGGCGTCGTTCACGTGTCCGAGGAAGGCCGCACCGGAGCCCAGCGCCAGGGCGAGCAGCGCGGCGTGACCGGAGTCCAGGCCGTGGGCCATCGGGCCGATGATGCCGGCGGCCGCGACGGTGGCCACGGTGCCGGACCCGGTGGCGGTGCGCATCAGGGCGGCGACCAGCCAGGCGAGCAGCAGCAGCGGGATGTGCAGGTGGCCGGCGGCCCGGCCGATCGCCGCGTTGACGCCGGAGTCGGCCAGCGCCTGCGAGTACCCGCCGCCGGCGCCGACGATCACCAGCACGCCGGCGATCGGCGGGAAGGAGCGGGAGAGCGTCTCCTGGACCTGGCGGCGGGAGGCGCCGAGACCGTAGCCGAAGGTGCCGAGCGCCACCAGGATGGCCGCCAGCAGCGCGACCACCGGGGTGCCGAGGAACTCCAGCACCCGGTACCCGGTGCCGTGCGCCCAGCCGAAGGTGTCGCAGGCCGCCTTGAGCATCATCAGGGCGATCGGCAGCAGCACGGTGCCGAGCGTCACCGAGAACCGGGGCAGCCGGCGCGCCGCGGCGCCAGCCCCAGCGGCGGCACCGCCCGCACCGGCCGCACCCGCACCGCCCGGCGCGCCGCCACCGCCCGTGGTGAACGCCGCCAGCGCGCCGTCCGGGATCGTCGCCGACACCCGCGGCCAGGCGTACGCCGTGAACAGCGGCCCGACCACGACGGCGCACGGCACCGCGACGATCAGCCCGTACACCAGCGTCAGCCCGATCGAGGCGTGCACCGCACTGATCGCGACCAGCACGCCGGGGTGCGGCGGGACCAGCGCGTGCACGGTGGCCAGGCCGGCCATCGCGGGGATGCCGACCCGCAGCACGGGGTAGTCGGCGCGCTTGGCGATCTGCAGCACCAGCGGGACCAGCAGGACGAACCCGACCTCGAAGAACATCGACAGCCCGACCAGGCAGGCGACCAGGGTCACCGCCCACGGCAGGCCGCGCGGGCCGACGGCTCTGGTGAGGGTGGCGACGATCTGCTCGATGCCGCCGGAATCCGCCAGCAGCCGGCCGAGCACCGCGCCCAGGACGATCAGGATGCCGACTTTTCCGGTGATGTTGCCGAGGCCGGTGGTGAAGGAGTCGGCGACCTTTCCGAGGGCTTCTCCGGAGAGCAGCGAAACCGCGAAGGAACCCACCATCAGGGCCAGGAAGGCGTGCAGCTTCAGCCAGCTGATCAGGACCACGACCAACGCGATCGATATCCCGACCACCGCCAGCAGCCAGGTGTCGTGCCCGGTCCAGGCGGTCCCCGCTGCCCCGGCCCGGGCCAGCAGGGCGGACGATGATGCCAACGCTGCCATCATGCGTTTTCCTTGTCTCCGTGCGGTCCCGGCCGTTCCACGAGGGCATCCGGGATTCCGTGTTTCCGATCGGCGCCGTTTCGCGCTGCGGGGCACCGTATGCGGCCGGACTGAGGGCGCACCAGGGTCGACGGCATTGCGCTTTTTGCGTGCGGCGGAAATACTTCCGCGCATTTCGTGCATTCTGTGCACGGGCTGCTCGACGGCGGAGTTCCGCCGGCCGCGCCGGTACCCTGGCCGCATGTTCCGCCGCCCCCGTCCCCGGCTCGCCACCCAGACCCTGCTCGCGCAGGTCGCGGTGCTCGGCCTGGTGCTCGGCGGCGGCTTCGTGCTCACCGCGGACCTGCTGACCGGGTCCGCCGAGCAGAGCTACCAGCAGCGGGCCCTCGCCGTCGCCCGGGCCACCGCGGAGAACCCGGTGGTGGCCGCCCGGATCGCCGCCGGCAGCGACCCGCAGGGCGAGGTGCAGCAGGCGGCCGAAGCGGTGGCGGCCCGCACCGGGATGCTCTTCGTGGTGGTCACCGACAGCCACGGGATCCGCTACTCGCACCCCGACCCGGCGCTGCTCGGCAAGGAGGTCAGCACCGCGCCGACCGCCCTCGACGGGCAGGAGTCGGTCTCGATCCAGCGCGGCACGCTCGGCGACTCGGCGCGTGCCAAGGTGCCGCTGCGCAACCCGCGGGGGCGGGTGATCGGCGAGGTCAGCACGGGCGTGCGGCTGAGCACCGCGCTGCAGGCGGCGACGCCGCTGATCCGCCGGGAGGGCTTCTTCGCGGGCGGGGCGCTGCTGGTCGGGGCGGGCGCGGCGGCGCTGCTCACCCGGCGGCTGAAGCGGCAGACCCTGGGTCTGGAGCCGGTCGACCTCGCCGACCTGCTGCGCGAGCAGCAGGCCGTGCTGCGCGGGGTGGGCGACGGGGTGCTCGCGGTGGAGCCGGGCGACCGGGTGACGGTCTGCAACGAGGAGGCGGCCCGGCTGCTCGGCCACCCGCTGCCGCCCGGCACCGCGCTCGCCGCGGCCGGCCTGCCGCCCACCCTGGCCCGGATCCTGACGGAGCGCCGGGAACTCTGGCAGAGCGTGCTGGTGGTCGGCGAACGGGTGCTGGTGGTGACCGCGCAGCCGGTGCGGCGCGGCGAACGCAACCTGGGCCACGTGCTGACCCTGCGCGACCGGACCGAGCTGGACGAGCTGGCCCGGGAGCGCTCCGCCCTGCGGGCGCTGTCCGACGCGCTGCGGGCCCAGGCGCACGAGTACACCAACCGGCTGCACACCCTCGCCGGCCTGCTGGACACCGGCGCCACCACCGAGGCCCGGGAGTACCTGCGCGAGCTGGCGGCCGCGCCGCTGGCCACCGAGGGGCGCGACGGCGCCCGGCTGGCCGACCCCTACCTGCGCGGCCTGCTCGCCGCCAAGGCCGCCACCGCCTCCGAACAGGGGGTGGCGCTGCGGCTCGACGAGGACTCGCACCTGCCCCGCCGGCTGGTCGAGCCGCTGGACGTGGTCAGCGTGCTGGGCAACCTGCTGGACAACGCGGTCATGGCCGCGGCGCACGGGCAACGGCGGCCCGCCTGGGTGGAGTTGAGCGTGCTGGCGGAGGGCGGCACGCTGCACGTGGCGGTGCTGGACAGCGGCGACGGGGTGGCCGCGGCCGATGCCGAACGGCTCTTCCGCAGCGGCTTCACCACCCGCGCCGCGACCGACCGGGAGGGGCACGGCATCGGGCTCACGCTGGCCCGGCAGCTGGTCCTCAAGTACGGCGGCGAGCTGCGCCTGGAGCGCACCGCGGGCCCCGGGCACGGCGCGGTCTTCGTCGCGCGGATCCCGCACGTGCTGGAGCTCCCGGCGGAGCCGGCAGCCGCACTCGGCGAACGGACCGGAGGCGCACGGTGATCCGGGTCCTGGTGGTGGACGACGACTACCGGGTGGCCGAGCTGCACGCCCGCTACGTCGCGGCCGTCGACGGCTTCCAGGTGGTGGGCACCGCGCGGTCGGCCGCCCAGGCGGTGGAACTGGACCGGGCGCTGACCCCGGACCTGGTGCTGCTCGACCAGTACCTGCCGGACCGGCTGGGCAGCGAGCTGCTGCCCGAACTCGGCGCCGACGTCCTGATGGTGACCGCCGCGGCCGACGCCGCCCAGGTGCGCGCCGCGCTCGGCGGCGGCGCGGTCGGCTACCTGATCAAGCCGTTCGACGCCGCCGCGCTCACCGACCGGCTGGCCGGCTACGCCCGCTACCGGGCCCAGCTCGGCGCCGACCGCACGCTGGACCAGGAGCAGGTGGACCGTGCCCTGCGCGCGCTGCACGGCACCGACCGCGGCGGCCGCCCCCGCCGCCCGCGCTCCACCCCGACCGGCGAACGCGTCGCCGACGCGGTGCGCGGCGCGGCCGGCCCGGTCACCGCGAGCCGGGTGGCCGCCGAGCTCGGCGTCTCCCGCCCCACCGCCCAGCGCTACCTGGCCGACCTGGCGGCCGACGGCACGGTCCGGGTCGAGCTGCGCTACGGCGCCGCGGGACGCCCCGAGCACCTGTACTCCTGGCACGACCCGGGTGGGCCATGGGCCGACGGGTCGTCAGGAGCGTGACCGCATGCCGGCCCTGGACGGCGGCGTGGACGACTCCGCCTCGTCGGTGGAGGCCCGCCCCGGGGAACGGCGCATCGCGCCTGCGTGGATTGTCGCCGCGGGCGGCATACGCTGCCGAGCATGCGAGGAATCGTGCTGGCCGGCGGCACCGGGTCGCGGCTCTGGCCGCTGACCCGGGCGGTCTCCAAGCAGCTGCTGCCGGTGTTCGACAAGCCGATGGTCTACTACCCGCTCTCCACCCTGGTGATGGCCGGGATCGGCGAGATCCTGCTGATCAGCACGCCCGAGGACCTGCCGCAGTTCCGGCGGCTGCTGGGTGACGGCTCGCAGTTCGGGCTGCGGCTGGAGTACGCGGTGCAGGAGCACCCGGCGGGCATCGCGCAGGCCTTCCTGCTGGGCGAGGAGTTCCTCGACGGCGGACCGGTGGCGCTGATCCTGGGCGACAACATCTTCCACGGCGGCGGTCTGGGCACCCGGCTGGCCCGCAACACCGGGGTGGTGGGCGGGCGGATCTTCGCCTACCCGGTGGCCGATCCGCGCGCCTACGGGGTGGTCGAGTTCGACCCGACGGGCACGGTGCTGTCGATCGAGGAGAAGCCGGCCCGGCCGAAGTCCCGGTACGCGGTGCCCGGGCTGTACTTCTACGACCACCGGGTGGTCGAACTGGCCCGGGAGCTGCAGCCCAGTGCCCGCGGCGAGCTGGAGATCACCGACCTCAACCTGGCCTACCTGCGGGCCGGCGAGCTGCACGTGACCGTGCTGGACCGGGGTACCGCCTGGCTGGACACCGGCACCTTCACCACCATGGTGCAGGCGGCCGAGTTCGTCCGGGTGGTGCAGGAACGCCAGGGCTTCAAGATCGGCTGCCTGGAGGAGACCGTCTGGCGGGCCGGGCGGATCGGCGCCGGGCAGCTGCGCGAGCTGGCCGAACCGCTGCTGAAGAGCGGTTACGGGCAGTACCTGCTGGACTTGTTGGAGGAGCAGGAGTCCTGGTGAGGCTGAACGGCGCCCCGCTCGCTGCGTTGGACGGCGCCCCGCTCGCCGTGCTGAACGGCGCCCGGATCGACGGCGGCTGGTACGAGGCCGTGACCGGCTTCGCCCGCGACACCCGCTGGCTGAACACCCCGCTGGAGGACTGGAGCACCTACGGCGCCGCCTTCTTCGGCCTGCTGTTCCTGCTCGCCTGGTGGCGGGCCCGGCACCGGCCGGCCGCGGCGATGGCCGGGGTGCTCGCCGCGGCGCTCGCGGTGCTGCTCGCCTACGCGCTGAACTCGGTGGTCAAGGAGCTGTTCAAGGAGCCGCGGCCGTGCCGGGCACTGCCGCACCCCTACCTGGTCGAGGCCTGCCCGGCCCCCAACGACTACGCCTTCCCCAGCAACCACGCGGTCTTCGGCTTCGCGGCGGCGGCCGGGCTGCTGCTGGCGGACCGGCTGCTGGGGTGGCTGGCGCTGGCCGGCGCGGTGCTGCTCGGCTTCGCCCGGGTCTACGTCGGCGCGCACTACCCGCACGACGTCTTCGCCGGGGCGGTGCTGGGTGCGCTGGTGGCCGTCGTGGTGGTGCCGGTGGGGCGGCGGGTCGGGGACGCGGGGGTGGCGCGGCTGCGGGCCGGGCCGCTGCGGGTCCTGGTCGGGCCGGGGGTCGGGTAGGCGCCGGCTCAGTCCGGACCGGTGGCAGGCGGCGCAGGCGGCGCAGCGTGGCCCGGACCGGTGACCCGGTGGGCCAGCGCCACCGCCGCGACCGAGGAGTGCACGTCCAGCTTGACCATCAGGTTCTGGATGTGGGTGCGCACCGTGTTGGTGGAGAGGTAGAGCCGCCGGCCGATCTCGGCCCGGCTGAGCCCGTCGGAGAGGCAGTCGAGCACCTCGCGCTCGCGCGCGGTCAGGCTGGCCAGCCGACCGGTGTCCTCCTCCAGGTCGTCGCGGAGCGTCACCAGCTCGGCCAGCACCCGGGTGAGCAGGCGGGGCGGGATCCAGGTCTCGCCGCGCTGCACCCCGCGGATCACGGCCAGCAGGTGCTGCAGCGAGCTGTCCTTGGGCACCCAGCCGCGCACCCCGGCGCGCACCGCGGCGCAGGCCAGGTCGTCGGTGCGGGTGCCGTCGCTGAGCACGATCAGCGGCACGCCCAGCCGCTCGGGCCAGGGGGTGCCGCCGGAGTGGTCCGCGGCGGCCAGCAGGCCGATGTCGGCGACCACCACGTCCGCGTGCTGCTCCGCGGCCACCTTGCAGGCGGCCCGCATCCCGGTCACGGCGCTGGGGACCATGCCCAGGTGCCGTAACCCCAGGGCGAGCACCTCGGCGACCGAGCGGCGCCGGTCGGCCACCACGACCCGGATCTCACCGGCCATGTCCTGAGGCTGCCACCGTTGGCGGCGCCCGGCCAGCGGCGGCCGGCCGGTGGCGCCGGTGGTGACGGACGGTGGTGACGGACGGTGGACCGCGGCGCACCGGCCGGCAGTGGACTCCGTGTCCCGACTCTGTTTACCTGGAATCAACCTCCCCTCGTGTGAGGACATCGCCATGGCGACCACCAGAGATCCGGCCGGGGCCGATCAACCGGCCCCGGCCGGCCCCGCTCCCGCGCACGCCCCGCCGCTCCGGCGGCTCGTGGTCGCCGACGCCTCCCGGTTGCTCGCCGAGGCGCTGGCCATGGTGCTGACCGGCCGCGGCTACCAGGTGCTGGCCACCGCCGCCACCCGGGCCGGGCTGCTGCGCGCCGTGAGCGCCTGCCACCCCGACGCCTGCATCCTCGACCTGCAGCTGCTGGACGGGCGGGCGCTGGACACGGTCGGCCAGATCCGCGCCCGGGAGCCGCTGACCCGGGTGATCGTGCTCTCCCGGGAGATGGACCCCGGTTCGGTGGCCGCGGCGACCGAGGCCGGCGTGGTCGGGTACCTGGGCAAGGACCGCGGGCTCGCGGTGCTGGACCGGGCGCTGCGCACGGTGGCGGCGGGCGGCCGGTTCATCGAGCCGACGCTGGGGCCGCAGGCGCAGCGCCGCGCCGGCAACGGGAGCACGGACGAGGAGCCGCTGCGCTGGCTGACCCAGCGCGAGCGCGAGGTGCTGCGCCGGCTGACCGAGGGGGACGACACCACCGAGATCGCCAAGGTGCTGCGGATGACCCCCAGCACGGCGCGCACCCACGTGCAGAACGTGCTGGACAAGCTCGGGGTGCACTCCCGGCTGGAGGCGGTGGCGCTGGCCCACCAGGTGGGGATCCGGGGCGGCGCGCCCGGCGGCGCGCCCCGGCCGGCGCGCAAGTCGTAGCGACACCCAGGCACAGGTCCTGGCGCCCCCTAGGCGCCGGGCAGCGTGCGGCCGAGCTTGCGCAGCAGGTCGGCGAGGGTGTCGCGCTCGTCGGCGGTCAGCCCGGCGAGCAGGTCCGCCTCGTTGCGCACGTGCACCTCGACCGCCTCGTCGATGAGCTCGCGGCCGCGGTCGGTCAGCCGGATCAGCCGGCCGCGCGCGTCGTCGTCGGCCGTTCGGCGGGTGACCAGGCCGGCGCGCTCCAGCCGGTCGACCCGCTTGGTCACCGCGCCCGAGGTGACCATCGTCGCCCCGCGCAGCTCGCCCGCGGTCAGCTCGAAGGGGGCGCCGGAGCGGCGCAGCGAGGCGAGGATGTCGAACTCGCCCCGGCCCAGGTCGTAGCGGTCGAAGACGCGGCAGAGCCGCTCGTCGAGGGCCCAGTGCAGCCGGGTGATGCGCCCGATCACGTGCATCGGGGCGGGGTCGAGGTCGGGCCGCTGGCGGCGCCACTGGCCGACGATGCGGTCGACCGCGTCGGCATCGGCGTCGGCATCGGCGTCGAGTTCGGCGTCCGCGGCGGCGGGCGGGCGGGCGGAACCGGTGTCCTGGGTCATCGCTTGACGATCTCTTCCATGGAAACTAGTTTTCTCTTCCATGGAAAGTATCGCAGACGGCCTGGGGAGAACCGTGGACGGATACACCTGGACCTACCGCATCGAGGACGTGGACCTCGACGAACTGTCCCACCTCTACCGAGTGGCGCCGCTGGGCGACAAGCCTCCCGCGGAACTGGCCACCGTCTTCGGCAACAGCATGTTCACCTGCTTCGTCCACGCCGACGGCGCCCTCGTCGGTGCGGGCCGGGCCCTGGCGGACGGCGTGGACTGCGCCTACATCGGCCACGTCGCGGTCCACCCCGACCACCAGGGACGGGGACTGGGCTCCGCCGTCATGCGCAGGCTGGTGGAGCTCGCCCAGGGCCACAAGAAGATCATCCTCTACGCGAGCCCGGGTGCCGAAGCCTTCTACGAGCGGCTCGGGTTCCTGCGGATGAAGACGGCGATGGGTATCTGGAGCGACCCGGACCGCGCCGTCGGGATCGGTCTGCTCGATCGGGGCGACCGACCCGGCGACTGACCGGATCCGCAACCGACCGGATCCGCCCCGCTCACTTCACGGTGGCCGGCAGCACGCTGCCGCTGCCGTACTTGGCCAGCCAGCCGGGCAGTTGGTCGGCGGCGATGGCCTGCCAGAGCGCGGGGGCCTTCACCGGGTCCAGGTTGAGCGCGTCCTGCCCGTCCACCGTGATGAAGTCGCCCAGCGGTGGCTGCACGAAGGTGACCGCGCCGGTGCCCATCTGGGCCATGCCGAGCGCCAGGTCGCGCAGTTCGCCGTTGGAGAGCTGGTCGTCGACGCTGACCGCCTTCGCGGTGGCGTCCAGCAGGGTGCTCAGCTCGAACGGGTCGGTGAGCGAGATCCTGCCCACCGTCTTGGTCATCAGGGCCCGCAGGAAGTTCTGCTGGCGGGCCTCCCGGTCCAGGTCGCCGTTGGGCAGGCCGTAGCGCTGGCGCACGTAGGCGAGCGCGGTGGTGCCGTCCATGGTGGTGGTGCCGGCGGTCCAGTGGCGGTTCTGCTCGGGGTCGTAGGAGTCGGCCGGGATGGTGATGGTGACCCCGCCGACCGCGTTGACCAGCGAGGTGAAGCCGTCCCAGTCGATCGCGCCGAAGTGGTCGATCCGGATGCCGGTGTACTGCTCCACGGTCTGCACCAGCAGCGGCGGGCCGCCCCAGGAGAAGGCCGCGTTGATCTTGGCCATGCCGTGCCCGGGGATCTGCACCCAGGTGTCGCGCGGGATCGAGACCAGGTACGCGTGACTGCGGTCGGAGGTCAGGTGCAGCAGCATGATGGTGTCGGTGCGCTGGGCTCCGTAGGTCCACAGCGGGGCGCCGGCGGCGTTGCCGGTGGTCGGCAGGTCGGCGCGGGCGTCCAGGCCGACCAGCAGGAAGGTGAGCGACTGTCCGGCCTGCGGCGGCTTCACCGGCAGCTCGTTGGCCGGCAGGTTCGGCAGCGCGTTGGGGATCCGCTGGATCTCCCCCGCGTAGTGGTTGGTGCCCCACTCGACGGCGCCGACCCCGAGCATGACGAAGCCGAGCAGCAGCGCGAGCGAGGGCATCAGCACCTTGCGCCAGCGCCGGCGGCGCCGGCGGACCCGATCGTGCGGGGAGAGCGGCTCGGCCGGCGGCCGGCGCCGGAAGAACTGGCGTTCCATCAGCTCTCGCCTTCTCCCAGTGTCAGGAGTGGTCCGGGGTCAGAAGTCATCGGGGGTCAGAAGTCGTCCGGGTACGGCACCGCACCCACCAGCTGCCGGTCGGGGGCGGCCGGCTCGGGCAGCGGGAAGCCGGGCAGCAGCCGGGCCAGCCGGCGGCGCACCTCGGTGGCGTCGTCCTGCCAGGCGGCCGCGTACAGGCCGGGCAGCTCCCGGTGCACCGCCCGGGCGTCGTACCCGTCGCGCGGCGCGGTGGCGTGGATCCGCGGGTGCGCGGTGGGCAGCCGGCGCTCGTGCACCGAGAAGAGCGTCTCGTCCAGCTTCTCGCCCGGCCGCAGCCCGGTGAACCGGATCCGCGGCGGCCCGGCGTTCAACTGCCGGGCGTACCGCTGCACCAGGTCCAGGATCCGCACCGGGCGGCCCATGTCGAGCACGAACACCTCGCCGCCGCGGGCCAACCGGCCGGCCTCCAGGACCAGCCCGGCGGCCTCCTCGATGGTCATGAAGAACCGGGTCATGTCCGGATGGGTCACGGTCACCGGGCGACCGCTGCGCAGTTGGGCGGCCAGCACGTCGAGCAGCGAACCGCGGCTGCCCAGCACGTTGCCGAACCGGACCGCGGTGCAGACCGTGCCGCCGTCGCGCCCCGACGGGCCGGCCGGCCCACCGTGCCCGTCCCGCCCCGCCTGCACGATCAGCTCGGCCAGCCGCTTGGTGGCGCCGAGCACCGAGATCGGGTCGGCGGCCTTGTCGGTGGAGATCAGCACGAACCGCTCCACGCCGTACCGGGAGGCCACCCGGACCAGCCGGTCGGTGCCCAGCACGTTGGACTTGACCCCTTCGCACGGGTGCAGCTCCAGCATCGGCAGGTGCTTGTGCGCGGCGGCGTGGAAGACCACCTCGGGGCGCAGCCGGTCGAAGACGTGCTCCAGCCGGCTGCGGTCCCGGATGTCGCAGATCACCAGGTCCTCGTCGTGCCGGGGGGCACCGAACAGCTCCAGCTGCAGCCGGTGCAGGTTGGACTCGTCGTGGTCGAGCAGGAAGAGCCGGCTGGGCGCGAAGGCGTGCACCTGCCGGCACAGCTCGCTGCCGATCGAACCGCCGGCGCCGGTGACCAGCACCCGCCGCCCCGCGATGCTGCGCCGGGCCTCGGCGCCCACCACGTGGACCTCCTGACGGCCGATCAGCTGGTTGACGTCCAGGGCGCGCAGGTCGCCGCCGACCACGTCGCGCCGCAGCGCGGCGATGAACGAGGGCAGGTAGCGCACGCTCGCCCCGGCCGCGGCGGCCGCCTCGGCCACCCGGGCGAAGCGGTGCGGCGGCAGGCCGGGGATCGCCACCACCACGACCTCGATCCGGTGCGCCGCCACCAGCGCGCCGGTCCGCTCCAGCGGCCCGAGCAGCGGCAGCCGGACCCCGTCCACCGCGGCCCCGGCCGGATCGCCCTTGCCGGGATCGTCGTCCAGGAAGCCCACCGGTCGCAGGCCGAACTGCGGGACCCGCAGCAGGTCGCGGGCCAGCGCGCGGCCGGCCTCCCCGGCGCCGACGACCAGGGTGCGCAGCGGAGCGGGGGCGGCCGGCGGGCGGGCGGCGGTCATGATGCATCAGCCTCCGAGCGGGACGGGACGGGGAGCGGAACGGATCGTGGGAACGGGGCGGGCGAGGTCCGCGAGCGCCTCACAGACCCGGTCCAGCTGGGCGTCGGTCAGCCCGGGGTGCAGTGGCAGCGAGAGCAGCCGGGGGAAGAGCAGGTCGGCGCCGGGCAGCCCGCCGAGCGGGCGCAGCGCGGCCCGCCGGAAGAGGCCCAGCCGGTGCAGCGGGATGAAGTGCACGCTGCTGCCGATGCCGCGCGCGGCCAGCTGTGCCACCAGGTCGTCCCGGCTCCGTCCGTACTCCGGCAGCACCCGCAGCACGTACAGGTGCCAGGCGTGCCGCCCGGTGCCGGGCGCGGGGGCGAGCGGTGGGAGCAGGCCGGGCAGCCGGCCCAGCTGCGCGGTGTAGCGGGCGGCGAGTTCGGCGCGGCGGCGCTGCCAGCCGTCCAGCTGGCCGAGCTGGGCGCGGCCGATCGCGGCCTGCAGGTCGGTCATGTTGGCCTTCAGGCCGTCCTCGTCGACCGCGTACTGCCAGCTGCCGCCGAGCCGGTGGCGCCGCCAGGCGTCCACCGACATGCCGTGCAGGCTGGCCCGGCGCACCCGCTCGGCCAGCGCGGCGTCGTCGGTGGTGACCATGCCGCCCTCGCCGATCGGCAGGTTCTTGGTGGCGTAGAAGCTGAAGCAGGCCGCCCGGGTGAGGGCGCCGACCGGTCGGCCGCCGACCTCGGTGCCGAGCGCGTGGGCCGCGTCCTCCACCACCCTCGACGGCGGCAGCCCGGCGGCCGCGGCGAGTTCGGCCACCGGCGCGGGGGCGCCGGTGAAGTGCAGCGCGAGCAGGGCGGCCGGGCGGCCGTGGCTGCGGGCGGCGCGGGCGGTGGTGGCGGCGGTGGGCATCGCGGTGACCGGGTCGACGTCCACCAGCACCGGGCGCAGGCCGGCGTGCAGCACCGCCTGGGCGGCGCCGCAGAAGGTCAGGTCGGGCACCAGCACCAGCGCGCCGCGGGGCAGCCGCAGGGCGCGGAAGGCCAGCTCCAGGGCCGCGGTGCAGGAGCTGACGGCGACGGCGTGCCGGGCCCGCACCCGGTCGGCGAACTCGCGCTCGAAGGCGGCGGCCTGTTCACCGGTGGTCACCCACCCGGAGGCGAGCACCCGCAGGGCGGCGGCCCGGGCCTCGGGGCAGATCTCGGTGCGGGCGAAGGGGATCGGTTCCGCGGCCGGCGCCGCCGGGTCGGGCGGCGCCGGGGCGACCGGTTCCGTGGGGGGCGGCGCCGCCGGGTCGGCCGGACCGAGGACGGCCGACGGCGGGCTGGGCCGCAGGGAAGTCTCCACGCTCAGCAACCTAGGCAGCGCGGGAGACGAACGGATCCGGTGCCAGGACGAGTTCGGCTACGCCATGTGCGGATCCGCCCGGCCGCCCGGCACCGGGCGGGTTACCGTGCGAGGACAGCTGGAGGGCAGGACCGTGCTGAACCTCGACCGCCCCCGCCCCCGTGCGGACCACCGTCCCGGCGCCCTGTTCGCCGGGACCGGCTACAGCGCGCTGGCGCAGGCCGCTCCGCTGCTGGTCAACGTCGCGCTCACTCCGGTGCTGATCCGCCGGCTCGGCCTGGACCGGTTCGGTCTCTGGTCGCTGGTCCTGCTGCTGCTCTTCACCCTGACCTCGCTGGACGGCGGGGTGAGCGCCTCGCTGGCCCGCTTCTACGCCTACCGCGGGGCCCGCGGCGACCGCGCCGGGGCCGGGCGGCTGCTGCTCGGCTCGGTGCTGCTCTTCCTGGCCTTCGGGGCGCTGGTCACCGGCGCCTGCCTGCTGCTGGCGCCGGCCGTCGGGCTGTTGCACGTGGCGCCCCGGCTGCAGGCCGAGGCCGCCGCGGTGCTGCGCTGGCTCGGCCCGCTGCTGGCGCTGGCCCTGGTCTCCGACTCGGCGAGCTCGCTGCTCCAGGCGCACGGCCGGTTCCGCGCGCTGGCCGGGGCCACCGTGGCCTCCTGCGCCGCCTACGGCGTGGGCGTGCTGCTCTGGGTGCGCGGCGGCGGCGCGCTGACCGCGCTGGCGGCGGCCACCGCGGTGCGGTTCGCGGTGCTGGCGGCGGTGGCGCTGCTGCTGGGCCGACGGCACCTGGCGGGGGGTCGGCCGCTGCTGCCGGCGCGGGCCGAGCGGCGCGAGTTCCTGGGCTACGCGCTGCGGATGCAGCTGTCCGGGCTGACCGTCTTCCTGAACGGCGAGATCGACGCCTTCGTGATCGCCGCGCTGCTGCCGGTGCGCTACGTCGGCATCTACGCGGCCGGCTACCAGGTGGCCGCCGCGCTGCGCAGCCTGCCGCTGTACGCCTTCCCTCCGGTGCTGACCCGGCTCACCGAGGTCTACGCGGCCGGCGGCACGCCCGCCGCGGTGCGCGAGTACCGGCTGCGCCAGGGGCACTGGCTGCCCGCGGTGCTCGCCTACGGCGCGGTCACCACGGTGGCGGCGCCGTTCGCGGTGCGGGCCTGGCTCGGGCCGCAGTTGGCGTTGGCCGGGGCGGTGGCGGCGGTGCTGCTGGCGGGGTACAGCGTGCACGTGGCGCTGACCGGGATGCGCACCTGCCTGGTCCGCGCGGTGGGCCGCCCGGGGCTGGAGACCCGCTACTCCTGGTTCGCCACCGTGGTCAACACCCTGCTCACGGTGCCGCTGGCGCTCGCCTTCGGCACCGTCGGCGTGGTCGCGGCCACCGCGGTCGGGCTGGTCGCCGGCTCGCTGCGGTTCGTGGCGCTCTGCCGCCCGCTGCTCGGCGCCGACCCGGAGCGCCCGGCCGCCGCCGACCGCCCGGCAGGGCGCCTGCGGCTGCGCCCGGTCGTGGCGGGTGCGGCGGCGGTCGCGGTCACGGTGGGCGGCGAACTGCCGCTGCTGCGGCTCGGCTGGCACGGGCTGCTGCCGCTGCTGCTGGCCGGGCTGCCGGTGCTGGCGGGCCTGACGGTGGCGGCCGCGGCGCTGGGGCTGCTGCCCGGGCGCTCCGAGCCCGACTCGACCGGGGTGGAGCCGTCATGAGCAAGGTCCTGATCATCGGCCAACTGGACGGCTACGCCAACCAGCTGAAGCCCGTACGGATCGCCCGCTTCCTGGGCGACCGCGGCCACCAGGTCACGCTCGCCGACACCTACCTGCTCAGCCGCGCCGGCAGCACCCGCGGCACCCGGGCCGCCCGGCTGCCGGCCGCCACCCCGGGCCGGCTCGCCCTCTACGCCACCGAGGCGGCGAGCTCACTGCTGCTCCGCCACAGCCGCACCGCCCGGCACCGCCTCTCCTGCCCGCTGCTGCTCGCCGACCACCGGCTGCGCCGCCTGATCCTGCGCCGCGCCCTGCCGCTGGCCGAGTTCGACCTGGTGATCTGCGAGGACCCCTACGACGCGGGCGTGCTGGCCGGTGCGCCGACCCGCACGCTCTACGACTGCCCCACCCCCTGGGCCGACGAGCTGTACCACGAAGGACGCCTGACGCCGCGCCAGCACCGCCGGATGCGAGGGCTGGAGGCGGCGCTGTTCGAGCGGGTGGACCACCTGGCCTTCCACTGGGAGTCCTACGCCCGCTACGCGGTGACGCACTACGGCATCAGCGGCCGCAACCTGATGACGCTGAACTTCGGTTGCGTGCCCGCGGAGCGCCGCGCGCACTTCGCCGCCCCGCCGCGGATCGCCTACCTCGGCTCGCTCAGCTCGCGCTTCATCGACCTGCCGCTGCTGGCCCGGCTCTCCCGGCAGTACCCGGCGATCGACGTCTGGGGCGGCCCGCCGCCCGACCCGCGGCTCGGCCTCACCTACCGCGGCTACGCCGAGCGGCCCGAGGTCCTGCTCGACTACCAACTGGGCCTGATCACCTGCACCAGGGACGAGCTGCGCCGCGACGGCTTCTCCGCCAAGCACCTGGAGTACTTCGCGCACGGCCTGCCGGTGCTGGTGCCCGCCTGGCGCCGGAACCTGGCGGACCTGCCCGGCTCGGTGCCCTACACCGAGGCCGACTTCCGTTCGGTGATCACCCGGTTCGCCGAGCCGGCGCACTGGCAGCGGTTCAGCGACCTGGCCCGCGCCCGGGCCGAAGAACTGGCCTGGGACCGGACCCTGGAGCCGCTGGCCGAGCTGCTGGACCGGCTGCCCCCGCGCCCGGACGGACGGTCCGACCACCGGCCGGGAGCGCCGTGACGGCCGACCCGACGGTGGGAGCGGACCCGGGGGTGGGGGCCGACCCGGCGGGCACCGGGCGACCGGCCGTGCCGACCAGGGCGTGCGAGCCGAGCACCCCGTCCGGGGGCGGCGCGCTGGGCGGGGCGGGGCGGCGGACCGCGACCGGGAGCAGCGCGGCGGCCACCAGGGTGAAGCTCAGCCAGTCGTTCACGCCGAACGACCAGGGCCGCTCCAGGCAGCAGGCGACCAGGACCGGCGCCAGCACGCAGGCGGCCGGTGCCACGCCGGCCAGGCCGCCGCGCAGCAGCAGGTAACCGAGCAGCAGCAGGAAGATGCCCAGCCCGATCGCCCCGCCCGCGTAGAGCACGTCGAGCCACTGGTTGTGCGTCGAGTAGGTGAGCGCCACCGGGATCTCACCGATCTGGTACAGGTCGGACCAGGCCTTGGCGCCGAACCCGTACAGCGGCGAGCCGGGCAGCTGCTGGCGGGCCAGCTGCCAGAAGTAGGCCCGCTGGGAGAGCGCGTTGGGGTTCAGCGGCAGGAACGGCAGCACCACGCCCACCACGGCCGCGCCGATGACCGCACCGACCGCGAGCAGCGCCGGGCCACCCGCCGGCCGGGAGGGTCCGAGCGCCGAGCGGGACGGTTCCAGCGCCGGCCCGGGCGGTTCGACCGGCCCGCGTGGCACGGTCGGCGGCAGCCGCCGCGGTGCGGGCTCGCCCGGGCGCCGCCGCTCCTCCTCGGGCAGCCGGGGCCGCAGCAGCACCACCAGCAGCAGCGCGACGCCCGCCGCGGCGATCGACTGCCGGCTGCCGGTGGCCAGCACCACCAGGGCCGCGTAGCCGGCCAGCAGCCCGCGGGAGCGCCCGCGCAGCCCGAGCCAGATGAACGGCACGGAGAGCGCGACGAGCAGCCCGAAGGTGTTCTCGTTGCTGAAGACCCCGGTGTAGAGCACCCCGAGCACCCCGCACTTGTCGCTGCGGCAGTCGCGGAACGCACCGGCGCCCACCAGCAGCGCCTGCACGCCGCTGAGCACCACCAGCAGCAGGCCCGTCATCGCGGCCCCGAGCAGGGCCGGACGACCGGGCGTGGCCACCGCGGCGGCCAGCAGCACCAGGATCAGCACCACCTGGCGGCTGGCGAAGAGCTGGTGGCCGTTCAGGCCGTCGGCGACCGCCAGCTCCAGGCAGAGCCCGGCGGCGATCAGCGGGGCGATGTTGAGCCGGGCCCGGCCGCTGACGCAGCGCAGCACCAGAAAGGCGATGCTGCCGACCAGCAGCACGGCGTTGACCGCCTGGTCCACCCGGTAGGCGCCGGCCGGCAGGCCGACCTCGGGGTTGCCGAACACGTCGGTGACCACCGGCTGCTGGCCGGTGGCGAAGCCGGCGGCGACGGTGGGCAGGCTGCCGGCCAGGCCGACGGCGAGCACCAGGGTGGTGGTCATCGTCCAGTCGCGGGCCCGACGGGCACGCACCACGGCGACCAGCATCGGGATCAGCGCCAGCAACGCGGTGATGCCGAGGACGAGGGCGGCGGTCTGCGGGGACACGGCGGGCCTGGCCGGTCGGCGGGCCTAGTCGCGGCTCTGGTCGGGCCGGCCGCGGGCGCTGAGCACCGGCATGCCGTCGGCCAGCGGGCCGTAGGGCGGGGTGGTGGCGTCGTCGCCCGGGCCGCCGGGCGGCCGCGACCCGGCACGGCCGGGCGTCTCGGGCCCGGCGGCAGCGGCAGCACCCGCGGCACCGGCGGCCTCAGCGGCCGGGCGCACCGG
>NZ_JBNQTI010000171.1:0-18315 GCF_050325825.1 Kitasatospora sp. LaBMicrA B282 | reverse complement strand
CGCACCGCCGCGCGGTCGCGCTGGCCGCCCGCTGCGTGCGCGGCGTCTCGCCGGCCGAGGCCGGCACCGGGGTGCTCGGCGCGGTGCTGGCCTTCGCCTGGAGCGGGCTGCTGGACGAGGCCGCGGCCTGGGCCGGGCGGGCCGTCCGGTCCGCCCAACGCTGGAACCACCCGGGCGAGTTGGCGCTGGCCCTGGTGGTCCGCTCGGACATCGCCTACCGGCAGGGCCACGGGGAGGCCTCGCGGGCCGACGCGGAGCGGGCCGCCCAGCTGGCCGAGCAGCTGCGGGCGGGCGAACTGGCGGCCGCCGCCGAGGCGTTGCTGGTGCGCACGGCGCTGCGCCGCGGCCAGTTCCCGGACCCGGCGAAGCTGACCGGGTGGGTGCTGCCGGCCGACACCCATCCGCTGGTGCGCGCGCTGGTGCTGGAGGCCCGCGGACTGGCGACCGCCGCCCGCGGCGAGCACGCCGAGGCGCTGCGGCTCTTCCTGGAGTGCGGGCACCAGTTGGCCGCCCGCGGGATCGCCAACCCGGCCTGCGTGCCCTGGCGCAGTCACGCCGCGCAGGCCTACCAGGCGTTGGGCGAGCACGCCGCGGCCCGGACCATCACGGCCGACCCGCTGCCGGGCGCCGACCCGCGCCCGCGCCCGGTCGAGGAGCGCAGCAGCCCGGCGATCGGCACCCGGGACGCGGGACCGGTCCGGCTGACGCCGAGCGAGCGGCGGGTGACCGAGCTGGTGCTGCAGGGGCTGAGCAACCTGGAGGTGGCCGAGCGGCTCTGCCTGAGCAAGCGCACGGTCGACACCCACCTGGGCCGGATCTACCGCAAGCTCGCCATCAAGGGCCGGCCGGAGCTGGCGGCGGCGGTGAAGGCGCTGTGAGCGGGTGCCGACTCGGCGGGCGCCGAGTCCGCGGGCGATAGGGCCTGTCCGACGATCCCGAGCCCACGGCGTCGGGCCGGTCGGCTGCGGTCAGCAGCCGACCAGCCCGAACTCCGCCCCCCACGGGTCGCGCAGCACGGTCGGCTCCCCTCGACCCGACCGGACCAGCTGCGCCCCGTGCACCAGCGCGCTCTCCACCGTCCGCCGCACGTCGGACGCCCCGAAGTACGGCAGCCAGAGCGAGCGGCCCTGGTCGCTCTCCACCACCCGGGTGCGGACGGCCCCTTCGAGGTCCAGCCACTCCCCGTCCGCGGTCAGCCGGTAGCCGAACAGGTCGCCGTAGAAGGCGGCCGCGCGGCGGGCGTCCGGCACCCGCAGTTCGTGGCCGCAGACCGCGCCGGCCTCGTCCACCAGCACCACCCCCTCGGCCTGGTGCCCCTCCCAGAAGCCGACCGCCACGCCGGAGGGGTCGACCGCGAGGAAGAGCCGGCCGTTCCCGCTGGCCGGCACCGGGCTCATCACCACCTGCCCGCCGAGCCCGCGGACCAGGGCGCAGGTGTGCTCGGCGTCCTTGGTGGCCAGGTAGACGTTCCAGGCGGCCCGCGGCGGCAGGTTGGCGGGGGCGGCGCCGAAGCCGCCGATGATCTCCCCGGCCAGTTCGGCGAGTTGGTAGTCGGGTGACTCGGTGACGAACTCCCAGCCCATCACGGCCCGGTAGAAGGCACGGCTGCCGGTCAGATCCGGAGTGATGCAGTCAACCCAGCACGGGGTGCCGGGGCCGTAGTGGAGACGTCGAGGCATGGTGCGCCCTTCTTGTGGGACATGGCTTGGTCAATCAGTCCGGCCGCCTCCTCCGCCCCGCTCACGCCGGGCAGTTCCAGCCGGAAGGTCGGCGCGTCCGCCAGCAGCTGTGCGCCGTCGGCCGGCCAGGTCTGCGCCGTGAACTCCCACGGCGTGAGACGCACGCCCTCGTCGGCGCCGCGGCACAGCCGGACCAGGGTGGGCGGTGCCAGCCTGGCCCGGACCGGTGCCACCGGCCCGAGGCACTCCGGGCGCACCAGCACCACCTCGCCGGCCACCGGCGAGGTGGCCGTGCGCCACAGCCCGTCCGGCAGCCCGGCCCCGCGCAGCCAGGCCGCCGACCGCCCGCGCGCCTCCAACGGCACCAGGTACGGCAGCACCTGACGGGTGGCCCGGTGCATCACCAGCAGCCGCCCGGAGACGAACACCCAGGAGCGGTGCGCGAGCGCGGCGGCCACGTTCGCCTGCTCCGAGTACGGGCCGCCGAGCAGGGCCACGGTGACCCCGTCCTTGGCCAGCACCACGGCCTGGGCCAGGCAGAAGCGGTCCTGCAGCACCGCGAAGGGCGGCAGCACCGGTGGGACGTTCCCCCAGCCGCGGAAGGGGCGGCGCAGCAGCGGGGTGCCGTCGCCGCGCCGGACCAGGATCTCCTCGGCGCCACCGGGACCGGGCCGGGTGAACTCCACCCGCAGCTGGTCGGTGGCGGCGGAACCCCGGACGGCGTGCGGGCCGAACTGGAAGGCGACTTCGTCATGATCGGCCGAGCTGACAGCGACTTCGAAACCGAAGAAGTTCAGCACGATCGGCTCGGTAGCCGGCACAGCGACTCCTGACGGGTTGGTGCGTCTTGCTCTGATCGCGGCGGCCGGAGCCCGGCGGACCGGCCCCTGGAGAAGGGGCGGGTGCCGTGGGGTCGGTGGGGCTGCGGGCTCCGGCCGTGTGGGTGGCCGCGGGTGCGGCCCTCGCATGCGTACTCGGTCAGGCGATCGTTTTCGGTCACGCGCCGGTTCCGCACGCGTTGGTGCGCGCGCTCGGCGGACGGCGGCGGGGTCGGGCC
Organism: Kitasatospora sp. LaBMicrA B282; assembly: GCF_050325825.1. Lineage (NCBI taxonomy): Bacteria > Bacillati > Actinomycetota > Actinomycetes > Kitasatosporales > Streptomycetaceae > Kitasatospora > Kitasatospora sp. LaBMicrA B282. The sequence goes on along the minus strand of NZ_JBNQTI010000171.1, from coordinate 15,579 downwards.
GCGGTCCGGGCCGGGTGCGGTCGGGTCAGTCCCAGCGCATGTCGTCGCCGGGCACGGGCTGGCCGTCATCCCCGGCGGCCAGCACGGAGGCGACCGACCCGGTCGCGCCGGCCAGGGCCGAGGACGGGGCGAAGCCGCCGAGCACGCCGAGCGCGGCGGTCAGGGCCAGGGCGCCGGCGGTCAGTCTGACAAAGGACAACGAAGACAACATGGTGCGAGAGCGCATGATTCCCCCAGGCAAACAACGCATTCGGAAGCAGGCCCGGTCGGAAATGGACGACAAATCGTGCGTCACCATTTTGATGTCGCATCGTCAAGTTGAAGCGACAACTGCTGGTGCGTCATCCGTGACCGGGACGAGTCGGGCGGCTGCGACCTCCCGACGGCTCGAAGTCTGCTAGAGCCGCACTGGGGGCGGAAGTCCTTCGGGGCGGCATGAAGATCGCGCTGGCATCTTGGTGCCACGCTCAGGGGGTGGGTGACGGTGCGTCCGCCGGGTGCCGCGCCGGCGGGCCGGTGACCGGTCGACGCCAGTGGTCCAAACCTCTGCGGAGTCCGTTGGAATTTGAACTATATATTCCATACTTCAGCATGGACAGGGCAACGATTCCCCCATCCGGAAGATCATTTCCGGTCGGTCGCTAGGATGGCGCGCCAAGCATCCTTCCGGCAGACTTGCCCGCGCCCGGAACGGGTGTAAACGGGGGTGATAAGACGACAATGCAGGGGATCGACAGTGCGGCCGAGGCGGTCTACCGACTGCTGCTGACCGACCACCAACTCGACGTTGCCCAGATCTCGGCCCGGCTACGCCTGGACCCGACCGAGGTCATGGTCGCGCTCGCCCAGCTCACCGACGCCCGCCTGCTGCGCCCCTCCGACGGCGTCCCGGGCGAGGCCCCCGGCGGCCTGCACCCGGTCGACCCCCGGGTCGGCCTGCCGGCGCTGCTCCAGCACAACGAGGCGATGCGCCAGCGCAGCCAGCAGGAGTTCGAGGAGAGCCAGGCCGCGATCAGCCGGCTGCTCGCCGAGTACCGCGACGAGTCGGCCACCGAGGACAACACCCAGATCGAGCGGCTGGTGGGCATGGCCACCGTGCAGACCCGGTTGGAGGAGCTGACCCGGTCGACCGCCGGCGAGTGCCTCGCCTTCAGCCCCGGCGGCACCCAGTCCGCGAGCTCGCTGGAGGCCAGCCGCCCGCTCAACTCGGAACTGCTCGGCCGGGGGGTGTCGATGCGCTCCGTCTACCTGGACAGCGTCCGCAAGGACCGGGCCACCACCCGGCACGCCGAGTGGCTGACCGAACTGGGCGGCGAGGTGCGCACGGTGCCGGCGCTGCCGCTGCGGATGATCATCCTTGACCGCCGGGTCGCCCTGGTGCCGATCGACCCGAACGACACCCGCAAGGGCGCGGTCCAGCTCAGCACCAAGGGCGTGATCACCGCCCTGGTCTCGCTCTTCGAGCAGGTCTGGGAGAACGCCATCCCGTTCGGCGCCCCCAAGGAGCGCGACGAGCAGGGCCTGACCCGCCAGGAACAGGAACTCCTCCGGCTGCTCGGCCAGGGCTGCACCGACGAGGCGGCCGGCAAGCAGCTCGGCCTCTCGGTGCGCACCGTGCGCCGGATCATGGCCGACCTGATGGAGCGCCTCGGCGCCCGCAGCCGCTTCGAGGCCGGCCTGCACGCCGGCCGCCGAGGCTGGCTCTGAGCCGGCCCGCCGGCGGCCCGAAGACCGGACTCGGGCCGGGCGACCGCGAGTGCTGCTCGGGAGGGTCAGAGGGTCACGAAGGTCAGACCCTTGGACTTGAGCGCGGGCAGCACCGACTTCAGGGCCTCCAGGGTCTGCGAGCGGTCGCCGCCGCCGTCGTGGCAGAGCAGGACGTCGCCGGGGTGGGCGGCCATCAGCTTCTCGGTGATGTGCGGGACGCCCGGGCGGGACCAGTCGCGCGGGTCCACGTCCCAGTCGATCGGGACCATGCCGTACTTGGCGGCGGCCGCGAAGACGGCGGGGGACCAGTCGCCGCCCGGCGAGCGGAACAGCGTGGGGGCCGGGGCGCCGGCGTCCACGATGACCGACTGGGCGTCGGCGAGCTGGGCCTGGATCTGTGCGTCGGAGCGCTTCGAGAACGGCTGCGGGTGGGACATCGTGTGGTTGGCGATGGTGTGCCCGTCGGCGGCGATGGCCTTGATCAGGGCCTTGTTCGCGTGCGCCTGGCTGCCGACCACCGAGAAGGTGGCGCGGATGTCGTACTTGCGCAGCAGCGCGAGCATCTGCGGGGTGTAGACCGGGCTGGGGCCGTCGTCGATGGTCAGCGCGATCGCGTCGGTCGGGGCGTTCGGGAGCAGGTCGTGCACCTTGTAGACCGGCTTGGTGCGCGCCGCCACGGTGGAGCTCGCGGTGGGGCTGGGCAGGCCGGCGGCGGCCGACGGGTCCTCCGGGGCGGCCGGCGAGAACGAGTCGTTGGGGCCGTCCGACGGCTGCGGCGCCGCGTTCTTCGAGCCGGAGGAGTCGGAGCAGCCGGCCAGGGCGGCGGAGGCGAGCGTGGCGGCGCCGAGGGTGCTCCAGGCGAGCAGGCGGCGACGGGAGGGCAGGTCCGAGTCGGTGGGCTTGGGCAGGCGGAACGACCGGGATATGGGCATGGCGAGACCTTCGGGGCCGATGGGCTGGCGGGACGGGACCGGTGGACGGGCGGTGCGGATACTTCTCATCGACGCGGTCCGAACGCGAACAGTTCCTGGGCGCCGGCTGGATGTTACCGGGGTGGCCGGCCGGGCCCGTCGGGGAGGTCGGCGCAGGCCCACCGGCCGGCTGGTGGCACCCTGATGACGGCCCGACGGGGAATCGGGCGTGATGTCGACGGGGGGATCGGGGTTGGACAGGACAGCGGTCGAGCAGGAACGTCTGCGAGATTATCTGACTACGCGACGGCTGGACGACGGGCTCTTCGCGCCCGGCTTCGTCGAGCGGGTCGGTGGCGCGAAGCTGGCGGCGATCCGGGTCGGGATCGCCAAGGAGTGCGGCGTGCTGCGGACGATCGCCCCGGCACCCGAACGCCCCGGGCGCTACCGGGTGGAGTGCCGCGGCGGGGTGCTGCACGCCGTGATCGGGGTCGACGAGCAGGGGCGGATCGAGCGGCTCTGGTTGGAGCGGGTCCTGGACGACCGGCCCCGCTCGGCCGGGCAGCGGCTGCGGGAGCTGTGCCAGCTCGTCCTGTTCCTGCTGACGCCGTTGGGCCTGGCGGTCTGCGGCGCGGGCGCGCTGCTGGCCGCCACCCGGGTCGACCTGGCGCGCGCGCTGGTCCTCGGGACCGGCCTGCTGGTCCTCTGCTGGCGGGCCCTGCCGTACTGGCAGCTCAGCGAGTACGGCCGCCCGGTGATCGGCGTGCTGGGCCTGGCCCTGCTCCTGGTGGGCGCGGCGCGGTTCCCCGGGCTGCCCGTCGGCCGCGCGCTCACCGGCTGGGAGAGCGCCGTCCTCGTCCTGGTCTGGGGCGTGCCCCAGTTCACCGGCGTCCGCGAGCCCCGCACCGCGCGCCTGCCGTTGGCGATCGCCAACCCGCTGCCGGGCAGCCGGGCGCTGGTCGCCCAGGGCGGCGGCAAGAAGGTCAACCACCACGCCGGCCACCCGGAGCAGGCCTACGCGCTGGACGTGTGCTGCCTGGGCCGCTATGGCGCCCGGGCCCGCGGCCTGGCGCCGCGCCGGGCGTCCGCCTACCACGCCCACGGCGCGCAGGTCGCCGCACCGGTCGCCGGCACGGTGGTCACGGCCGTCGACGGGTACCCCGACCAGCCGGTGCACGCCAACCCGTTCGAGTCGCGTCCATTGGCGTCGCAGCCCGCGGAGGGCAACCACCTGGTGCTGCGCACCGCCGCGGACCCGGAGGTCGTGGTGGTCCTCGCCCACCTGCGGGCGGGGAGCCTGCTGGTCGCCGAGGGCGACGAGGTGGCCCCGGGCCAGCTGCTCGCCGAGGTGGGCAACTCCGGCAACACCACCGAACCCCACCTGCACCTGCACGCCGAGGCGCGGACGGCGGACGGGGTGACCCCGGTGCCGCTGCGGCTGGCCGCGAATCCTGGACGACAGCTCCTGCGCGGTCGCCGCCTGGACCGCTGACCGGCGCTCCCGTCACCCGGGTTCCGCCGAGTGGCGGGCGGGAGTTCACCCGCCGCCGGGCCCCGGTCGGGGAGCATGGGGCTGGTCCGTCCGCCGCCGCCACGCCCCGAGGAGTCCGCCGCCATGTCCAGCCTCAGCTACGACCGGGACGGCTTCGCCCTGGACGGCCGCCCGTTCCGGATCCTGTCCGGCGCGCTGCACTACTTCCGGGTGCACCCCGAGCAGTGGGACGACCGGCTGGCGCTGCTGCGGGCGATGGGCCTGAACACCGTCGAGACCTACGTGGCCTGGAACCTGCACGAGCCGCGGCCCGGGGAGTACGAGTTCAGCGGGCTGCTGGACCTGGAACGGTTCGTCCGGACCGCGGCCCGGCACGGACTCAAGGTGCTGGTCCGCCCGGGGCCGTACATCTGTGCCGAGTGGGACTTCGGCGGGCTGCCCGCCTGGCTGCTGAAGGACCGCGGGATCCGGCTGCGCTGCGCCGACCCGGCCTTCCTGGCCGCCGTCGACCGCTGGTTCGACGTGCTGCTGCCCCGGCTGGTGCCGCTGCTCGCCGAGCAGGGCGGGCCGGTGCTCGCGCTCCAGGTGGAGAACGAGTACGGGAGCTACGGCAACGACGCCGCCTACCTGCGGCACCTGGCCGACGGGCTGCGCCGGCGCGGCGCGCACTGCCTGCTCTTCACCTCCGACGGGCCGCACCACCCCGACCTGCAGGGCGGCACGCTGCCCGACGCGCTGCCCACCGTGAACTTCGGCGACCGGGTCGCGGAGGGCTTCGCCGTGCTGCGCGCGTACCTGCCGGACGGCCCGCCGGTCTGCATGGAGTACTGGAACGGCTGGTTCGACAACTGGGGCGCCCCGCACCACACCCGGGACGCCGCGGACGCCGCCCGGGTGCTGGCGGAGCTGCTCGCCGCCGGCGCCTCGGTCAACCTCTACATGGCGCACGGCGGCACCAACTTCGGTTACCTGAACGGCGCCAACCTGCAGGACGGACGGCTGAAGCCGACCGTCACCAGCTACGACTACGACGCCGCGATCGACGAGGCCGGGCGCCCGACCGCGAAGTTCTGGGCCTTCCGCGAGGTGCTCGGCCGGTACACCGAGCTGCCCCCGCTGCCGGCGGGCGTGGCGGATCCGTCGGCGCCGCGCGTCCTGGAGCCGCGCGTTCTGGCGCCGCGCACCCTGGAGTTGGGCCCGCCCGTCCCGCTGCTGGAGCTGGCCGAGCAGCTCACCGTGCCGGTCGCCGCCGCGGCCCCGCTCGCGATGGAGGAGCTCGACCAGGCGTACGGCTTCGTGCTCTACCGGACCTGGGTGAGCGGCCCGAGGGAGGGCGCCGAGCTGGTGGTGGACGGGCTCGGCGACCGGGCGCAGGTCTTCCTGGACGGCCGCCCGGCCGGGGTGCTGGACCGGTCGGCCGAACCGGGCACGGCCCGGGTGGAGTTCGCGGTGCCGGCCGGCGGGGTCCGGCTGGAGCTGCTGGTGGAGAACCTCGGCCGGGTCAACTACGGCCCGCAGCTGGCCGACCGCAAGGGCATCGCGGGCGGGGTGCGGCTGGGTCAGCAGCTGCTGCTGGGCTGGCAGATGTTCCCGCTGCCGCTGGCCGATCCGGGCCCGGCCCGTGAACACCCGGCCCGCGAACACCCGGCGCCGCAGTCGGAGCTGACGGACCGCCCGGTGTTGCGCTGGGCCTCGCTGGAGGTCGCCCGGCCGGCCGACGCCTTCGTGCACACCGAGGGGCACGGCAAGGGGCTGTGCTGGGTGAACGGCTTCCTGCTCGGCCGGTACTGGGACATCGGCCCGCAGCAGACCCTCTACCTGCCGGGCCCGCTGCTCCGTCCCGGCCGCAACGACGTGGTGCTGCTGGAGCTGCACGGTCCGCGCGGGGACGGGCTGGCGCTGGTCGACCGGCCGGTGCTGGACCGGCTGGGCGGCGAGGCTGCCGGCGCCTGAGCGGCCGTCGGGCCGGGGCGCCCGTCGGGCCCGGGGGTTCGTCAGGCCTGGCGGGTCGGCAGGACCACGGCCTGGCGCAGGTTGACGCCCGGGCGCCGGGAGGTGGTCCAGGCGATCAGGTCGGCGACGTCCTCGGCGGTCAGCGGCGGGATCACCCGGAACATCCCGTCCAGCTGGGCGGCGAGCTCCGGGTTGTCGACGTGCGAGCCCAGCTCGGTCTCGGTCAGGCCGGGCTCGATGTTGGTGACCCGCACGTCCAGCGGCCCGAACTCGGTGCGCAGCGCGGCCGACAGGTGGGTCAGCGCGGCCTTGGTCGCGCTGTAGACGGCGTAGCCGGGGAAGGTGAGGTGCGCGCCGATCGAGGAGACGTTGACCAGGTCGGCGGTGCGCCCGGCGGCCGCGGCCGCCACCAGGTCGGCGCGGAAGGCGGCCACCACGCGCAGCGCGCCGGTCAGGTTGGTGTCGACCATCCGCTGCCACTCGTCCAGCCGGCCGTCGGCCACCGGGTTGGGCAGCATCACCCCGGCGGCGTTGACCACCAGGTCGACCCGGCCGAACGCGGCGTGCACGGCGGCCGCGGCGGCGTCCACGGCGCCCTGGTCGGTGACGTCGACCGGCACCGCCAGCGCCCGGCCGCCGGCCGCGGTGAGCTCCGCGGCGAGGTCGGCCAACCGGTCGGCGCGGCGGGCCAGCAGGGCCACCCGAGCGCCGCTCGCGGCGAGCAGGCGGGCGGTGGCCTCGCCCATCCCGGAGGCAGCGCCGGTGACCACGGCGGTGCGGTCGGCGAGCTGCGGGTAGCCGGTGGTGGCAGTGGTGGCAGTGGTGGTGGCGGCGGTGGCAGTGGTGGTGGTCATCGCGATCTCCTGGCTGGGGTCCTCGGTGCTGCTCGGCGGCGCTGCGGGCCGCCCGACGTGACCGATGCTTCCGCCCGCCGCCGAGCCGGGGCAGGGCACCGCTGTGCCTGGGTCCGCCAGTACCACCCAGCAGCAGCCGGGTCGTCGCACCGGCGCCCTAGGCTTGGGGGCATGGAGAACACGCTGGGGGACTTCCTGCGGTCGCGCCGGGCGCGGATCCAGCCGGAGGACGTGGGGCTGCGCTCCTACGGGCAGCGCCGGGTGCCGGGGCTGCGCCGGGAGGAGGTGGCCCAGCTGGCGGGGGTCAGCGTCGACTACTACGTCCGGCTGGAACAGGGCCGCGGGGCGAGCGTCTCGGACACCGTGCTGGACGCGGTCGCCCGGGTGCTGGAGCTGGACGAGGTGGAGCGGGCCCACCTGCACGCGCTGGCCCGCCCGCCGCGCGCCGAGCGCACACCTCGGGGCGGCGGGTCCGGCGCCCGGTCCGGTGTCCGGTCCGGCGCGCGGGACGGTGACGGGCGGGTCCGCCCGGGGCTGCGCCGGCTGCTCGAGGCCATGACGGGGGTGCCGGCCTTCGTGCTCGGCCGCCGGATGGACGTGCTGGCCTGGAACGCGCTCGGCGACGCGCTGGGCGGCTTCTCGACGATGGCGCCGCGGCAGCGCAACATGGCCCGCCAGGTCTTCCTGGAGCCGCGGAGCCGGGACGAGTACCCGCAATGGCCGGCGGTCGCCGCGGAGACCGTCGCCTACCTGCGGCTGGACGCGGGCCGCCACCCGGACGACCCGGAGCTGGCCTCGCTGGTCGGCGACCTCTCGCTGGGCAGCCAGGAGTTCCGCCGGCTCTGGGCCGACCACCAGGTCCGGGAGAAGACCTGGGGGGTGAAGTTGATCCGCCACCCGCTGGTCGGCGAGCTGGAGCTGGCCTACGAGACGCTGGCGCTGCCGGGCGACCCGGACCAGCTGCTGGTGGGCTACACCGCGGTGCCGGGCAGCCCCACCGCGGAGCGGCTCGCGCTGCTGGCCGGCTGGTCGGCGCCGCAGCCGGCGGCCCGCACCGGGGCGGCGGGGGAGCGGTCGTGAGCGTCGGGCCCCTCGAGTGGCTGACCGTGCCCAGCCCGCTGCCCAGCGGGCCGCTGACCGTCGGGATCACCGGGCTCGGGGTGGCGGCGGTGCACTTCGGCCCCGAGGCCCGCCCGCCGGGGTCGCCGGACTGCACCGACGCCCGCCGCACCGACCGGGTGGCCGAGCGGTTCGCCGGCTACTTCGCCGGGCGGGAGCGGACGTTGGCGCTGCCGGTCGACTGGCGGCTGGTGACCGGGCCGCACCGGACGGTGCTGGAGACGCTCCACCGGACGGTGCCGTACGGCGAGGCGATCACCTACGGCCGACTGGCGCAGCGCAGCGGGGTGTTCGAGGAGGCGGCCGACAGTCCGGGGCTGGCGGCCCGGGCGGTGGGCCAGATGATGGGCGCCAACCCGCTCGCGGTGCTGGTGCCGTGCCACCGGGTGGTGGCGGCGGACGGCCTGGGCGGCTTCGGCAACGGGCGGGTCGGCCTGGAGGTCAAGCGCTGGCTGCTGACCCTGGAGGGGTGGCTGGCACCGACACTGGACTGGGACGGGCCGGGCTGACCGGGGCCGGCCGAACGGGTGACCTGAAGGAACGATTCTGTCCGAAAATCCCCGAACAGAAATCGATCAGAATAGCTAATCGTACTTATTCTGCCGACCCTTCAATCACTCGTCCGAGTGATTGCGGATTGATCGGCGTTACTCCACTCTGGAATGCAGAAGTCCGTATCGGCAGCAGTCCGTACCTTTTGAGTGGGGGAGGGCCCCGTCATGACAACCGAGACCACTGTCGGCATTCCGGCACCCGGCAGCTCGGCGGAGAACCAGCAGCAGAGCCTGGCGACCGCTGCGGCTCGGAATCTTGCCACAACCACCAAGTCCACGCCGCAGATGCAGGGCATCAGTTCGCGGTGGCTGCTCAGGGTGCTGCCGTGGGTCCAGGTGTCCGGTGGGACCTACCGGGTCAACCGCCGGTTGAGCTACGCCGTCGGCAAGGGCCGGGTCAGCTTCGTCAAGACGGGCGCCCAGGTCCGGGTGCACGCGCCCTCGCTGCGCGAGCTCCCGCCGCTGCAGGGCTTCGAGGACGACGCGGTGCTGGAGGAGCTCGCCACCCGCTTCTCGCAGCGCGACTTCCGGGCCGGCGAGGTGCTCTTCGAGGCCGGCCAGCCGATCAACGAGGTCTACCTGATCGCGCACGGCAAGGTCAACAAGATCGGCACCGGCAAGTACGGTGACCAGGCCGTGGTCGGCGTCCTGGCCGACGGCGACCGGATCGGCGACGAGGCGCTCACCTCCGCCGACGGCACCTGGCCCTACGGCGTCACCGCCGCCACCGCCGGCACCCTGATGGCGCTCGCCTGGCCCGCCTTCCAGGAGCTCGCGGACCGCTCCGAGGCGCTGCGCACCCAGCTGATGGACTACCTCGCCGATTCCGGCAAGCCGCAGACCAGGCACGGCGAGGCCGAGATCGAGCTGGCCGCCGGCCACGAGGGCGAGCACGACCTGCCCGGCACCTTCGTCGACTACGAGCTCGCCCCGCGCGAGTACGAGTTGAGCGTCGCGCAGACCGTGCTGCGGGTGCACAGCCGGGTCGCGGACCTCTACAACGAGCCGATGAACCAGATCGAGGAGCAGCTCAAGCTCACCATCGAGGCGCTGCGCGAGCGCCAGGAGTACGAGCTGGTCAACAACCCCGAGTTCGGCCTGCTGCAGAACGCCGAGTACGACCAGCGGATCCAGACCCACTCCGGCCCGCCCACCCCCGACGACATGGACGAGCTGCTCTCCCGCCGCCGGGGCACCAAGGTCTTCCTGGCCCACCCGCGGGCGATCGCCGCCTTCGGTCGCGAGTGCAGCAGCCGGGGCATCTACCCGGGCACCGTCGAGCTGCAGGGCCAGCAGGTGCCCTCGTGGCGCGGGGTGCCGATCCTCTCCTGCAACAAGATCCCGATCGTGGACGGCCACACCAGCTCGATCATCGGGATGCGTATCGGCGAGGACAACCAGGGCGTGGTCGGCCTGCACCAGACCGGCCTGCCGGACGAGTACCAGCCCAGCCTTTCCGTTCGATTCATGGGCATCAACGAAAAGGCGATCATTTCCTACCTGGTGAGCGCCTACTACTCGGCCGCCATTCTGGTGCCCGATGCGATCGGCGTTCTGGAGAACGTGGAAATTTCCCGGCCGCGCTCCTGATCGGGGTTCCGAATCCGGTCACCCCGGGCATCTTCCGGGGTGACCGGGCGGCCGGTGGGCGGCGCCGATCGAGGTCCGATCGTCGCCGCTTCAGTTCGAATCATTCCATTCTGGGGGGATCAGTGATCATGGGCAGCGAAACCGGCATCGAGACCCTCCGCCGGGGCAGTGCCATACCGGCCACGCGGACGGCGCCCCTCGCGCAGACCGGGCCGACGTTGTCGACTGCGCCCGCCGGGTCGGGCGCCGCCGGCGAGGAGCAGGCGGTCGAGCTGCTGGCCCGGGCCCGGGCGGTCGTCGACCCGGCGCTGCGGGCGGCGGTCGACACCATGCCGGAGTCGATGGCCCGCGTCGCCGCCTACCACTTCGGCTGGCGGGAGGCCGACGGCTCGCCCTCCGACGCCGATCCGGGCAAGGCCATCCGGCCGGCCCTGGTGCTGGCCGCCGCCCAGGCCTGCGCGGGCTCGCCGGCCGCGGCCGCAGCCGCGGCCCAGTCGGTGACCAGGGTCGCCGCCGCCGTCGAACTGGTCCACAACTTCACCCTGCTGCACGACGACGTGATCGACCGCGACGAGACCCGTCGCCACCGTCCCACCGCCTGGCGGGTGTTCGGCGCCACCGAGGCGATCCTGGCCGGTGACGCGATGCACTCGTTGGCCCTGCGCACCCTGGCCGAGGACACCCACCCCGCAGCCGCCGAGGCGCTGCGCCGGCTGGCCCACTGCGTGGTCGAGCTCTGTGACGGCCAGCAGGCGGACTGCGCCTTCGAGCGCCGCAGCACCGTCTCGTTGGCGGAGTGCCTGGCCATGGCGGAGGCGAAGACCGGTGCGTTGCTCGGCGCCGCCTGCGCGGTCGGCGCGGTCTACGGCGGGGCGAGCGAGCGGGCGGCCGAGGCGATGGACGCCTTCGGCCGCGAGATCGGCCTCGCCTTCCAGCTGATCGACGACCTGATCGGCATCTGGGGCGACCCGGCGGTGACCGGCAAGCCGGTCGGGGCGGACCTGCTGGTCCGCAAGAAGTCCCTCCCGGTGGTGGCGGCGCTCTGCTCCGGCACCGCGGCCGGCGCCGAACTGGCCCAGATCTACGCCCTGGACCGCCCGCTCACCGCGGCGGAGGTGCAGCGCGCCACCGCGGCCGTCGAGGCGGCCGGTGGCCGCGCCTGGGCCCAGGGCGCCTCCTGCGAGCGGATGGCGGCAGCGATCGAGCACCTCGCGGTCGCCGTCCCGGAGCCCTCGGCCGCCGACGACCTGCTGGCCCTGGCCGAGTTGGTCACCCGCCGCAACCGCTGAGGCCGCTCGGCCCAGCCCACTTCACCTTCACTCCCACCGTCACCTCAACCCAACCCGGCTGATCCCACGTCACCTCTCCCTGCCCGGGTACCGGTGCGCCCTGCACCGGAAACGCAAGGACCCCCTCCATGAGCCTGATGGACATCGGTACTGTCCTCGTCGTCCTGGCCGTTCTGGCCGTCATGATCAAGCTGTTGCAACGCTGGGTGCCGCACCACGTGCGCGAAGCCCACAACGACGTCGCGGGGTTCATCTTCGCGGCGGTCGGCGTGATCTACGCCGTGCTCCTCGCCTTCGTCGTGGTCACCGTCTGGACCAACAACGACGGGGCCCGCAAGACCACCTTCCAGGAGGCCGACGCGGTCGCCGGCATCTACTGGATCTCGCGCCAACTCCCCGCTCCGGTCGGCCCGCAGCTGGAACAGCAGTCCCTCACCTACGCGCGGACCGTGATGGACGACGAATGGCCGCTGATGGCCCGTCACCAGAGCAGCCCCGATGCCACCCAGCTCGTCTACGACATGCGGGACAGCGTCTTCTCGATCAACCCGACCAACGCCCAGCAGCAGACCCTCTACGAGCACGCGGTCAGCCACGTCGAGGACCTCGCCTCGCAGCGCCGGGAGCGGTTGAACGAGGTCGACGACGAGGTGCCGAGCATCCTGTGGGCGGCGCTGATCGTGGGCGGGTTGCTGACCGTCGGCTTCACCTTCCTCTTCGGCCTGCCCAACACCCTGGCCCACTCGCTGATGGTGCTCTCGCTGGGCGGACTGGTGGTGATCTCGCTCCTGGTGATCAAGGAGATGAACTTCCCCTTCACCGGGGTGACCGCGGTCAAGCCCACGGCCTTCGAGGTCTTCCTCCAGCGGCTCCCTCCGCCGCGCTGAGCCCCGAGGTCTCCAACGGTCCCCGCTGGCGCGGGAAGTCGGTGATGCCGACTTCCCGCGCCAGCGGGCTGTCAGCCTGCTGGCAGCTCCGCCAGGATCCGCTGCTCCTTCGCCGGGTCGATGCCGATCACGTCGCCCTGCGCCCCCTGGGTGTATGGGCGGTCCCGCGGGCCGCGTTCCTGCAACCAGGCCCAGGTGTCGCGCACCGTCTCGGCCAGCGGACGGCAGTGCAGCCCGGCCGCCGCTGCCGCGCGGGCGTCCGCCTGCCAGATCGCGGTCGGCTGCCCGTCCTCGAACTCCGGGAACCAGAGTGGCACTTCGCTCCACGGCGTGACCTCGGCGGCGCGCAGCCGGTCGTCGTCCACCCAGACCAGCTCGGCGTCCGAACCAGTGGCCGCCACGCACGCCGCCAACAGTTCGCCGTAGCTGCTCGACCCCGACAGCGCGGTGGTGAGGAAGCGGCCGCCCACCCCGCGTTCGCCCAGGTCCAGCCCGAAGGTGGCGAAGTCCCGGGCGTCGATCAGCTGGATCGGCAGCTCCGGCCGGCCCGGCGCCAGCACCCGTCCGCCGCGCGCCATCCGCTCCAGCCACCAGGGCAGCCGCCCGACGTTCTCGTACGGGCCGACCAGCAGACCGCAGTTGAGGATGGTCGAGCGCTCGGCGCCGAACTCCGCGATCACCGCCCGCTCGCAGCCCGCCTTCAGCGCGGTGCTGAACGGCAGGTCGGCCGGCGAGTCCGCGGCGCACTCGTGCAGCGGTGAGCTCTCGTCCACCGGCCGCTCGGGCCAGTCGACGAAGGCGTGGATCGAGGAGACGAAGACGTAGTGCCGGGCGTGCTCGCGCAGCGCGCGGGCCGCGGCGGCCACGGTGTGCGGCTGCTGACCGCTGGTGTCGATCACCACGTCCCAGGCCCGCTCGGGCCCGGGCGCCCGCTCGACCAGCGCAGCCAGGTCCGCCGCACTCTGGCGGTCACCACGCACCGCCTCGACACCCGGCAGATCGGGTCCGGAACGGCCACGGTTGAACACGGTCACGTCATGGCCCCGAGCCAGGGCCTCCTGCACGAAGGCGCGGCCGAGGAACACCGACCCGCCGAGGAAGAGGATTCGCATGCGTCGATCGTGCCCCCGCACCCCACCCCACGGACCGAACGTTCGCCCCCGGCGGATCCGCTGACGGCAGATCCGCCCTGAGCGGACGTGAGTTCGACCGGGCCGGCGGTGGTGGGGTGGTCCGGGTGTCGGCCCCGGAGCTGGGTGTCCGGGCCGCTGGGGCACGTCCTTCGCCTTGCAATGCACGTGCCCCGACGCTGCCCTGCCCGCCTCCGGGCGGACGGCGGGGGTCGACCACGGGCCCTCAGCCCTCGGCCCCTGCCCTCGGTCCCTGGCCTCGGTCCCTGGCCCTCGGTCCCTGGCCCCGGCCCTGGCCTCGACCCGGGCCCCTGACCCTGGCCTCGACCCGGGCCCCTGACCCTGGCCTCGACCCGGGCCCCTGACCCTGGCCTCGACCCGGACCCCTGACGCGGGCCCCTGACGCGGGCCCCTGACCCGGGCCCGCGGCGGCGGGGCCGCCTGGGACCTTGGTGCCGGGGCTGGTGGTCTGGCCCCTGCATTCCTTCGCCTTGCGATACACGCGCTCCGACGCTGCCCTGCCCGCCCTCCGGGCGGGCGGCGGGAGTTTGAAGACGGGCCCTCGGCCCGCGCCCCCAGCCCTTGGTGCCGGCCCGGGGGGGCGGGGCGGCCCGGGCCGTGAGTCCCGGGGGCGGGGCCAAGGGCTGGGGCGGGAGTTCGCCCGTGGCTGGTCGGCCGGTGGCGGCGCGGCTCTGGGTGGGCGGGAGTTCGGCAGCACGGCCGCCCAGGTCCTTGGGCCTGGATGGCCGTTCGGCTGCGGTGCCAGATCTCGCTTCGGCCACATCCCCATTGCTTTCTCATCCGGGAGGTGCAACACGGGCGCGTTCTGGTGAGTCCTATTGGGGTGGGTCGGTTCAGCGTGCGGGCGACGACGGCGAGGGTTTGGACGTGGCGGAGGTCGGTGTGGAGCTGGGAGCGGGGCCGGCGGGGGAGCCGGTCGGGCTGACCGTGGGCCTCGGGCTCGGTGGGCTGGACGGGCTCGGCGGTGCCGAACTGCCCGAGGGCGGGGCCGACGTGGGGCTCGCACTGGGGCTCGCGCTGCTGCTGGGCGCGCTGCTGGCGCTGCTGCTGCCGGGGGCCGGGGTCTCCGAGGGGGTGGGGCTGGCGACGCCGCTCGGGTTCGCGGTGGCGCTCGGGGTGGGGGTGGCCGGTACGCCCGACGGGGTCGGGGTCGGCGTGGGGGTGCCGCCGCTGTCGCCGGTGAGCGTGACCACGGCGTCGGACGGCGGCAGCGAGATGTCGGCGGTCCAGTGACCGTGCGGGGCACGCTGGTCGTCGACCGTCACGATCACGGTGATCCGCTGGCCGGGGGCCAGGGTGCCGGCGTCGCGGCTGAGGCGTAGCCAGTCGCAGTTCGGCACGGCGCGCCAGTCCACCGGGGTGTCGCCGGTGTCGGTGAGGGTGAGCACGGTGCGGTTGCCGTAGGCGCCGGCCTCGACAGCGAGCTGCGTGGCCGGGGTGACGGGCGGTGCTGGGACCGGGACGCCGTGCAGGACCGGGTCGCTGATCGGCAGGGCGTTCGGGGCGGGGACGGGCACGGCGGCGCCCTGCAGTGGAGGCAGCAACGTTTCTGCACCCGCGCCGCCCGATCCCGCCGAGCCCGCACCGGCCCCGCCCCCCACCGCCGGTGCGGACGGCCGCACCACGGCCGCCGCCAACGCACTGTCCGTCGGCGAGGTGCTGCGCGCCACCGGGCCGCTCGCCGGCGGCAGCGCCGCCTGCGGGGCCGGGGTCGGGGCCGCCGCCTCCGGGCTCCCGTCCGCCACGTGCACCGAGGTGACCGCGGCCGTGGCGGCCGTCGCCGCCCCGTCCCGGTGGACCAGCCAGAGCGCGGTCACCGGCGCCGAGAGCACCGCGGCGAGCACCCCGGTGGTGAGCGCCCGCTGCCGCACCAGCACGGTGCGCTCGTGCAGGTCGCCACCACGGCGGTGCCGCTCCACCAGCCCGGGCGCCCGGTGCCGGGGGAAGCCGCGCCGGTCGAACCGGGCGGACCGGGCGAGCGGCTGCCCGGCCGCTCCCTGCGCCTGCCCAGCCGCTGCCTGCCCCTGCCCCTGCGCCGCGACCGCCCGCACGGCCGCCGGGCCCGGGCCGGG
>NZ_JBNQTI010000170.1:0-18351 GCF_050325825.1 Kitasatospora sp. LaBMicrA B282 | reverse complement strand
CCGCCGCGGTGGCGGCCACCGCGGCGAGCATGCCGAGCGGCACCACCACGTCCAGCCAGGGCGCGATCAGCTGCCCGCCGCTGTTGCGGAACGCCTCACCGGCCTTGGCCAGCACCGGGACCGCCGCCAGGTTGCCGAGCAGCACGCCGAGCACGGTGCCGACGCCGGCCGGGATCAGCGCCTGCCCGAGGTAGGCCCGCACCACCTGCGCGGGGCTGCAGCCGACCGCCTTGAGGATGCCGATCCGCCGGGTCGCGGCGGTCACCGCACCGCTCACCACGATGCCGATGACCAGCACCGACATGGCCAGCCCGAGCACCGCGAAGGCGATCACGAACGGCACGTAGGTCTGGGTGCTCTTGTCGTCGGCCCGCTTGACCTTCAGGTAGGAGGCGGCGCCGGTCAGCGCGCCCGGCGGGACGGCGGCGGTCAGCGCGGCGCGGTCCGCGGTCAGTTGGCCGTCGTCGGCGGCCCGGGCGAAGCGGTAGAGCACCTGCTCGGTGGTCGGGGTGCCCGGCGGCGTCAGCGCGGCCAGTTGCTGCGGCGAGACCCAGGCGTCCGCGCTCTGCGCGGCGGACTGCGCCACCCCCACCACGGTGAGCACCGGGCTGCCGGGCAGGTTCGGGAACCGGAGCTGGTCGCCGACCCCGAACGGGGTGCTCTGGCCCAGCACCACCTGCCCCGGCCCGGTGGCCCAGTGGCCGGCGGTCAGGGTCAGGTCGTCCACCGGCCCGCCGGGGTCGGTGCGGCCGACGAACTGCAGCGGCGGGTTGGCCGTGCCCACCGGCAGCCCGACGCCGTTCGCCCCGGCCTGGGAGGGCAGGGCGGCGCTCGGGAACGGGCCGGCCAGCGCGGTGACGCCGGGCACCCGGGCGGTGGCGGCCAGCCCGGCCGCGTCGACCTCGGCCGGGTCGTAGCTCACGGTCAGGTGGGCGCCGTGCTGCCGGGCGAAGCCCTGGTCGAAGGCGGCGTGCGAGGAGACCAGCAGCCCGCTGCCCAGCAGGGCGGCGGTCACCGACATCATCGTGGTGAGCGCCATCACCAGGCTCTGCAGCCGGCGCCGGGCGACGCCGGCCCGAACCACCGTGCCGAGCCGGCTCATCGGGCCACCGCCACGGTGACGTCGCGGGCGATCCGGCCGTCGGAGAGTTCGATGATCCGGCTCGCGCAGGCCTCGGCGAGCCCGGTGTCGTGGGTGACCAGCAGGATCGTCTGTCCGGCGGCGTTCAGCTCGACCAGCAGCTCGCGCACGTCCGCCGCCGAGGCGCTGTCCAGCGCGCCGGTCGGCTCGTCGGCCAGCAGCAGGGGCGGACGGTTCATCAGGGCCCGGGCCACCGCCACGCGTTGGCGCTCGCCGCCGGAGAGCCGGCCCGGGTGGGTGCGGGCGTGCCGCTCGATGCCGAGCTGGGCCAGCAGCTCGGCCGCCCGGTCGCGGGCCGCGGCGGCCGGCATCCCGGCCAACTGGGCCGGCAGCAGCACGTTGTCCTGGACCGTCAGGTCGTCCAGCAGGTTGAAGAACTGGAAGACCATGCCGATCCGCTCCCGCCGGTAGCGGGCCGAGCCGGACTCGGTCAGCCGGTCGACCCGCAGGCCGGCCACGCTGACCGTGCCCTCGGTCGGCCGGTCCAGCCCGGCGATCAGGTTGAGCAGGGTGGACTTGCCGCTGCCCGAGCGGCCGAGCACCGCCAGCGCCGCCCCCGCGGGCACGTCCAGGGAGAGCCCGGCCAGGGCGGGCCGGCCCGCGTCGTAGCTCTTGG
Source organism: Kitasatospora sp. LaBMicrA B282 (assembly GCF_050325825.1). Taxonomy (NCBI): domain Bacteria; kingdom Bacillati; phylum Actinomycetota; class Actinomycetes; order Kitasatosporales; family Streptomycetaceae; genus Kitasatospora; species Kitasatospora sp. LaBMicrA B282. Next base: position 16,594 of record NZ_JBNQTI010000170.1, on the reverse strand, counting down.
TCACGTCGCGGATCTCGATGATCGGCGCGGTCACGACGTCCTCCAGGGATCGGTTCCGATGGACTGCGACGGAGCTCCGGTGAACTCCGCCGAACGCGACCGACGCTAGGGATCCGGCGCAGGGTGGCGACAGACGACTGGACGGTGTTCCGAGGTGTACCTACGTACACCCCCGCAGCCACCGCCCAGACCCCTGGGAGACCGCCGCCCGGCCCGGCAGACTGATCACCCGACGGCGACCGCGGAGCAGGAGGAGCACGGGTGAGCAGGACCAGGACGACCCTCGTCACACGCGCCGGGCGGCCGCGGCCGGTGGCCCGGTTGGGCGCCGGTGCCGGCGCGCTCGCCCGCCTGCTCGCGCTCTGCGCGGTGGCCACGGCCGGGGCGGTCCCGCTCCTGGCGGGGTACGGCGCGCTGCGCGACGTGCTGTTCGACGGCACCAGCGCCACCCTGCACGGGCCTTACCACATCTGGGAGTTGCTGGGGATGCTGCTGCTCGCCGGCACCGTCGGCCGGGTGCGCTGGGTGGCCCGGCGGAGCCGGCAGCTGGTCGGCCGGTGGTGCGGGGTGGCCGTCCCCGAGCCGTACCGGCCGGCACCACCGGCCGGCACCGCCGACCGGTGGCAGCGGCTGAGCTGGGTGCTGGGCGATCCGGCGACCGGGCGCGACCTGCTCTGGATCGGCCTCAACGCGGCGCTCGCGCTGTTCGTGCTGCTGCTCCCGCTGGGCGCGCTGGCGGTGTACGCCATCGCCTACCTGACGCTCCGGCCCCACTCGACGCCACCGGACGACCCGTCCCTGCCCACCCCGCCGGGTCCGCCGGCCGCCCCCGCGGCGCCCGCCGCCGGGCACCCGGTCTACGCACCCACCGCCGGGCACCCGATCTACGGGCCGATGCACGGCCTGCTGCACGCCGACGGCCCGCTCTTCGTCGCCTGGGCGCTGCTCTGCCTGCTGCTGGTCCACGTCGTGCTGCGCACCGCACCGCGCCTGCTGGCCGGCTACGGCCGGCTCGCCCACCGCCTGCTCGGCCCCACCCGGGAGGCCGAACTGGCCGAGCGGGTCGACCACCTGGCGGCCACCCGGACCGCCACCATCGACAGCGGCGCGGCCGAGATGCGCCGGATCGAACGCGACCTGCACGACGGCGCCCAGGCCCGGCTGGTGGCGATGGGCATGACGTTGAACGTGGCCGAGCAGCTCTTCGAGTCCAACCCGCAGGCCGCACTGGCCCTGGTGGGCGAGGCCAAGGAGTCCTCGGCGAAGGCGCTGGCCGAACTGCGCGACCTGGTCCGCGGCATCCACCCGCCGGTGCTGGCCGACCGCGGGCTGGTCGACGCGGTGCACGCGCTGGCCCTGGACCTGCCGGTGCGCGCCGAGTTGACCGGCGCGTTGCCGGCCCGGCCGCCGGCCCCGGTGGAGTCCGCGGCCTACTTCGCCGTCAACGAGCTGCTGGCCAACGTCTCCAAGCACGCGGGCGCCGGCCGGGTCTGGATCGAGATCGGCCATACTGGCGAGGCGCTCAGGATCGGTGTCACCGACGACGGACGCGGCGGCGCCGACCCCTCCCGGGGCAGCGGGCTGCGCGGCCTGGAACGGCGGCTGGCCGCGTTCGACGGCGTGCTCGCCGTCAGCAGCCCGCCCGGCGGTCCGACCATCGCCTCCCTGGAGATCCCGTGCGCGTTGTCATCGCCGAAGACCTCTTCCTGCTGAGGGACGGCCTGACCCGGATGCTGCAGGCGCACGGCCTGTCCGTGGTGCGGGCGGTGGAGAGCGGCCCGGAGCTGCTCGCCGCGGTGGCCGAGGAGCAGCCGGACGTCCTGATCGTGGACGTCCGGCTGCCGCCCACCTTCACCGACGAGGGCCTGCGGGCCGCCCTGACGGCCCGGCGCTCCGCCCCGGGCCTGCCGGTGCTGGTCCTCTCCCAGTACGTGGAGCAGCTCTACGCCCGGGAGTTGCTGGCCGGCGGCACCGGCGGGATCGGCTACCTGCTGAAGGACCGGGTGATGGACAGCGCCCAGTTCGTCGACGCGGTGCGCCGGGTGGCGGCCGGCGGCACCGCGATGGACCCCGAGGTGATCGCCCGGCTGCTCACCCACAACTCCGGTGACGGCGCGGTGGCCGCGCTCAGCCCGCGGGAGCGCGAGGTGCTCGGCCTGATGGCCGAGGGTCGCTCCAACGCCGCGGTGGCCCAGCAGTTGGTGATCACCGAGCGGGCGGTGGCCAAGCACACCGCCTCGATCTTCCAGCGGCTCGGGCTGCAGCAGTCGGACGACGACAACCGCCGGGTGCTGGCGGTGCTGGCCTACCTGAACCGGTGACCGGGGCCGGCGCCGGCCCGGTGCTCAGGCGCCCTGGGTGGCGGCGAACCGGGCGCTGACGTCCTGCCAGTTCACCACGGACCACAGCCGCTCGACGTAGTCCGGGCGGACGTTGCGGTACTGCAGGTAGTAGGCGTGCTCCCAGGCGTCGAAGGCGAGCAGCGGGGTGGTGCCCTGACCGACGTTGCCGTGGTGGTCGTAGACCTGCTCGACGATCAGGCGCCCGCCCAGCGGCTCCCAGGAGAGGATGCCCCAGCCGGAGCCCTGGACGCCGACGGTGGCGGCGGTGAGCTGCTTGCGGAAGGCGTCGAAGCCGCCGAAGTGCTCCTCGATCGCCGCGCCGAGCGCGCCGTCCGGGCGGTCGCCGCCCTCCGGCGAGAGGTTCTGCCAGAAGAGCGAGTGCAGCACGTGGCCGGAGAGGTGGAAGGCGAGCGTCTTCTGCAGGCCGACCAGGCCGCCGAGCTGCTCCTTCGCGCGGGCCTCGGCGAGCTGCTCCACGGTGTCGTTGGCGCCCTTGACGTAGGCGGCGTGGTGCTTGGAGTGGTGCAGCTCGAGGATCTCCGCGGACATCGCGCGCTCCAGCGCGGAGTAGTCGTACGGCAGGTCAGGCAGCGTGTAGGTGCCCATGGGACACGGCCCCTCTCGGGTGTGGACGGATCGGACGTGGACGATCTTGCCGAGCCCACACTATTGCGCATTACTTGCAATAGCTAGATCTCTGCTACAGCATGAGTCGTGCGGGGTCGGCCCGTCAGCCGATCGGAAGCACCCCGAGCGGGCGCACTCCCTTCCTGACGACCGTCTTCCCAACCGGCGCCCGCCGGGACCGGCCGACCCCGCACCGCCCGCTCAAGCGAGCTGACCCAGGACCAGCGCGGCGGCCACCGGGACCAGGTAGACCAGCGGGTACGGGATGTGGGCGTAGACCTTGGCCCGGGCCACGGTGAGGGCGGCCCCGAGGAAGTAGAGCACCAGGCAGGCGCCGGCCAGCACCCCGAGCGGGGGAAGCAGCAGGCCGACCAGCATGCCGGTCGCACCGGCCACCTTGGCCACGCCCAGCCAGGGCCACCAGGACGCGGGAACGCGGTACTCCTTCAGCGCCGTGACCACCCAGGCGGCCTTGGTCAGCACGGCGTAGCCGGAGTAGCCGGCGAACAGGGCGGCGAGGACGGTGACGACGACGTGGGCAACGGACATCTCTGCGGCTCTCCTTGTGAGCGGGTGGCGGAGCGCTTCCCGGTGCGTGCTCGATGCGGTGCTTCGTGCAGTGCTTCGTGCAGTGCTCGATGCGGTGGTGCTCGATGCGGTGCTCGGTGCGCTCTCACCCGGTCGACCCGGGGCGGCCCGGGAGTGTGACAGCCGCGGCAGAAAAAATTTCCCGGTCCCGGAGGCGACCGCGTGCGGTCGGCTCCGGGGCCGGGATCCGGGGTGAGTCGGCGTCACGCGGCGGGCACGGCGAACTCCAGCTCGCTCAACCGCGCCGGCTCGGCGATGACGTCGATGTCGGTGATCGCACCGTCCGGCGTCGCGGCGAACCGCAGCGCCACCGCCGGGCGCCCCTGCACCATCATCACCAGGCCGAACTCGCCGTCCACCAGCACCACTCCGGTCAACCGGGCGCGGCCCATCGCCGCCATCGCGGCCTGCGCCACGGTGGCCCCGCCGGCGATCCGGATCGGCTCCGGAGTCGGCACCACCATCCGGTCGGCCCGCAGCTCCACCGCGGGATCGAGCAGCGCCACCAGCGCCTCGAAGTCGCCGCCCCGGGTCGCGGCCAGGAAGGCCTCGACCACCGCGCGGCGGCGGGCGGGATCGGCGCCCGGCTTCGGCTCCCGGCCCTGCACCCGGCGCCGGGCCCGGCTGGCCAGCTGCCTGGTGGCGGGCACCGACTTCTCGACCAGCGGCGCGATCTCCTCGAACGGCACCGCGAACAGGTCGTGCAGCACGAAGGCGATCCGCTCGGCCGGCGTCAGGGTGTCCAGCACCACCAGCAGCGCCACCCCGACCGAGTCCGCCAGCACCGCCTCCTGCTCGGGGCCGCCGCCCGCCGCCGGGCCGAAGTCCGGGTCCTTCTCCAGCTCCAGCGGTTCCTCGCGCCGGGTCTGCCGGGAGCGCAGCTGGGTCAGGCAGACCCGGCTCACCACCGTGGTCAGCCAGGCCGCCGGGTTCACCACCTCGGCGGTGTCGGCCCGGCTGGCCTTCAGCCAGGCGTCCTGGAGCGCGTCGTCGGCCTCGGCGGCCGAGCCGAGCATCCGGTAGGCCATCGCGCGCAGCCGCGGGCGGCCCTCCTCGAAACTGGCGAGCAGTCGGAGTTCCTGGTCCACTGCGGGTCCTTCCCCCTCGGGTTCCCGTCCGGCCGTACCGACCGGCCGTCCTGACCCGGAGTCATATCAGCAAGATCCGCAGTGCCGTTCAGCACACCCGCCGGTAGCGGTAGCGGTCCCGGATCCGCTGGTGGAAGCAGCGCCCCAGGCTCTCCGCCGCCAGCAACCGCCGGTACTCCGCTGCGGGCACCGCGGCGTACCGGTAGACCGAGCCGCTGGTGAACTCCAGTTCCAGCACCTCGGTGACGGGGTCGTGGCCGACCGAGCGGAAGCAGCTCGACTCGACGGGCCGGCGGTCCATGGGTCCAGGGTGCGCCCGTCCGGCGGCCGGCGCGCAGCGGGGCCGGGAACGCAGCAGCGGAGCTGGAAACGCCGCGGGCCCGGAAACTCCGCGGAGCCGGAAACGCCGCGGAGCCGGAAACGCCGCGGGCCCCTTCCGGTCTCCCGATCGGGGCCCACGGCGAGTGCAGCGGTCGTACGGTTCGGCAGGTCTGCGGTCAGGCGGTTGTGCGGTCAGGAGGTTCAGGCGGCCCTGGTGAGCTCCGGCGCCTGCTCCGCCGCGCCGGCCGGCTGCTCGGCCTCGCCGGCGGCCGGCGCGGTGGCGGCGGCCGTGCGCCCCGGCAGCAGCACCAGGGCCAGCGCGGCGGCCACCAGGACCCCGCAGGCGCTGGTCAGGAAGCTCGCCGACATCGCGGTGGTGAAGGCCTGCCGGGCGATCCCGGCGAGCCTGCCGTCACCGGCGCCGCCGGCCAGCGCCAGGGCGTCGGCGATCGAGTGCCTGGCGGCACCGGGCGTGCTGACCGGCATCGCGCCGCGGTAGGTGGTGGAGAGGATGGTGCCCAGGACGGCGACCCCGAGGGCGGCGCCCGCCTGCTGGACGGTGTCGTTGAGCGCGGAGCCGACGCCGGCGTGCTCGGCGGGGACGGCGCCCATCAGCGCCGCGGTGGCCGCCGGCATCGCCAGCCCGCCGCCGGTGCCGATCAGCACCATGGCCACCGCCAGCTGCCCGAAGCCGGAGTGCACCGAGAGGGTGGCCAGGTAGCCGAACCCGGCGGCGATCACCGCGAGGCCGGCCGCGGTCAGCAGCCGGGCGCCGAGCTTCTGGCTGAGCGCGGCGCCGAGGCCGTTGAAGAGCAGCGAGGCGACGGCCATCGGGGCGAAGGCCAGCCCGGCGGTGGTCGGCGAGTAGCCGAGGACGAACTGCAGGTACTGGGTGAGGACCAGCATCAGGCCGCCGTTGGCGAAGGTCAGCAGGACCAGGGAGAAGCTGGCGCCGGAGAAGCGGCGGTTGCGGAAGAGCCCGAGCGGGACCATCGGGTTGGCGGTGCGGACCTCCCAGACCGCGAAGGCGGCCAGGCAGCAGAGCGCCACCGCGAGGCCGGTCAGGGTGCTCGGCCGGCCCAGGCCGTCCTTGGCGGCGGTGATGATCGTCCACACCAGCGCGGTCATGCCGACCACCGAGAGCACCATGCCGAGCGGGTCGGCCTTGCGCGCCGGGCCCTTGGACTCGGGCATCAGCAGCACCGCGGCCGTGATCGCCAGGCCGGCGATCGGCACGTTCAGCAGGAAGACCGCGCCCCACCAGAAGTGGGCGATCAGCACGCCGCCCAGGACCGGGCCGCCGACCAGGCCGATCATCGCCACGGCCCCGAAGACCGCGTAGACCTTGGGCAGTTCCTCCTGGTCGAAGACGGTGATCAGGATCGACAGGGTGCTCGGCATCACCAGCGCGCCGCCGATGCCCATCAGGGCCCGACCGGCGATCAGCTGCTCGGGGCTGTGGGCGTAGGCGGCCAGCAGCGAGGCCCCGCCGAAGAGCGCCAGGCCGGTGATCAGCATCCGCCGGCGGCCGAACCGGTCCGCCATGCTGCCCGCGGTGAGCAGCAGCCCGGCGAAGACCAGGATGTAGGAGTCGATGATCCACTGGATGTCCTGGGCACTGGCCTTCAGCGCCTCGGTGATCGGCGGGACCGAGACGGTCAGCACCATGTTGTCGATGACCAGGGTCAGGCCGCTGAGGCAGAGCACGATCAGGATGAGCCAGCGTCGCGGGTGACGCGTGGTCGGCTGTTCTTGGGTGTTCATCGTCATGCCTTTCCGAGAGGGCGATCCGTCTCGCGCCGAACCGTTCTTCGCTGCACGTTCCTTGCTGCACATTCCTCGCTACGCCGAACACTGTACGGAGCTCCGCACACTGTTCGCAACCCCGAACGGCGTACTACTTCCGAACGGCGTACCCATTTCCGCACACCGTGCGGATCGCCCTACACTGTGCGCAGCAACGCCAGCGGCAGCAGAGGAGAGGAACGCGATGTCAGACGAGCAGCAGCTCCCGTCGGTGTGGACCCGACCGCGACGGGAACGGCGCGAACAGCCGGCACTGAGCCGGGAGCAGATCGTCGCGGCGGCCCTGGAGCTGCTCGACGCCGAGGGCATCGACGCGCTCAGCATGCGCAAGCTGGGAACCCGGCTGAACGCGGGCGCCACCTCGATGTACTCGCACGTGGCGAACAAGGACGAGCTGATCGAGCTGGTGCTGGACGAGGTCTTCGGCGAGATCGAGGTGGTGACGGCGACCGACACCGGCGAGGACTGGCGGTCCACCGTGATCGCCTGCGGGCAGAACCTGCGCGCCGCCTTCCTGCGGCACCCGTGGGTGGTCTCGGTGCTCGGCGAGGTCGGCCTGGCCTACCTGGGCCCGAACATGCTGCGACTCTCCGAACGGCTGCTCGGCGTCTTCGAGGACGGCGGCTTCGACGTGGTCGCGGCCGACCGGGCGGTGGCCGCGGTGCTCGCCTTCGTGATCGGGCGGGCCACCAGCGAGGCGGCCTGGCTGACCACGCTGAAGCGCAGCGGCCAGACCGAGCAGGAGTACCTGGAGCGCCTGCTGCCCGCGGCCGAGCAGGCGGTGCAGGACTATCCCCGGCTGCGCCGGCTCTACACCGCCCAGCGCGAGCAGGAGGCGGCCGGCAGGCAGCTGCCCGACCCCTTCGCGGAGGGGCTCGGCTGGCTGCTGGACGGCCTGACCATGCCGCGCGGCTGAGCAGCGGACGACTGAGCACCGGTCGGCCGCCGCGAGCGCCCTGCGCCACCCAGCACCGCCCGGCGCGCGCCGGCGCCACCGGTGCGCGCCCACCCGCGCACGCCGGGTGGGGCGGCCGGATCTCGGCGAACCGCCCCCGGCCGGCGCGCCGTCACCCTAGACTGACGCTCAGTCACATGATCGTCGCAGTCCGCGAGGTGCCGGCCGCCGCGAGGCGTCGCCGCGCAGCCGCCTTCGGTGTGCCCCGCCGCCTGCGGTCCCGTGCAGCGAGCGAGGTGAGCCGCCATCACCGAGTCACCACCCCCGGATTTGACCGCCTGGTTGCGCACCCTGGACCAGGACCGGCTCTACCGCCTGCTCCGGTCCCGGCCGGACGCCGCCGGGGTCCCCGAGCCCGGCCGGCTGGCCGAGCTGGCCGCCCGGCTGGCCCGGCCGGGCGCGGTCGGCGCCGTGCTGCGCCGGCTGCCGCTGCCCTGCCTGCAGACCGCCGAAGCGCTGGTGGCCCTCGGACCACCGGCCGCCCGCGGCGAGTTGGCCCGGCTGCTCGACGCCCGCGACGGCGAACGCGCCGCCGGCTTGGACACCGCCCTGCAGGCGCTGGCCGGCCAGGGGCTGGTCTGGGCGGACGGGGAGGACCGGCTGCACTGCGTGCCGGCGCTGCGCCAGGTCTGGCCGAGCGCGCTCGGCCTGGAGCCCCCGATCACCGAACTGCTGGCCGAGGCCACCTCGGAGGAGCTGCGCGCCATCCTCGCCCTGCTACGGCTGCGGGTGCCGGTCACCAAGCAGCAGCGGCTGGCCCTGCTCGCCGAGCAGTTCGCCGATCCGGCCTGGCTGGGCGGGGTGCTGGCCGCCGCGCCGCCCGGGGTGGGGCAGCTGCTGGCGGAGGGCGCGCAGTCGGTGCTGGTCCGGCAGGCCGCGACCGCCCCGGTCGGCGGCGAGGCGGGGCGGGCGGCCCGCTGGGCCCGCGAACGCGCGCTGCTGGTGCGCCCACACCACGGGTACGGGCCGGCCCGGATGCCCGCCGAGCTGACCCTGCTGCTGCGCGGCCCGGCCTGGCACGCGCCGTTCGACCCGCAGCCGCCGGAGCCGGAGTTGGTCCCGGTGGCCGCGACCGAGGTGACCCGTGAGGCGATCTCGGCGGCCACCGGGTTCGGCTGCCAGGCGGCCTCGGTGCTCGCCGAGTGCGCGGACCGGCCGCCGCTGCTGCTGAAGACCGGCGGGGTGGGCCCGCGCGAGCTGGGCCGGATCGGGCGGCAGACCCAGTGCCCCGAGGCGGTGGTCCGGCTGGTGCTGGAGTGCGCCTTCGCGGCGGGCCTGCTGGCCGGCTCCGCCGACCCCGGGCCGAGCCGGCCGAGCGGCAAGGGCGGGCCGCGCCGGGTGGTCGCGCCGAGCAAGCGGCCGCCGGTGGATCCGGAGGCCGGCGGCGGACAGCTGCTCACCACGCCCGCCCACCGGGCCTGGACGGAGCAGGACCCGGCCCACCAACTGGCCGTGCTGGCGCTCGCCTGGTGGACGCTGCCGTTCACCCCGACCGCCACCCAGGACCGGGACGGCAAGGCCTGGCCGGCCCTGGTCAGCCGGCCGTCGAACCCGAGCAGCCGGCACGCCCGGCGCGGCGTGCTCACCGCGGCCGGACGGCTGCCGGAGGGCCACGGCGCCGCCCGGGTCGGCGGCCTCGGCCGGCTGGCCGCCTGGCACCGCCCGCTGGCCGACCGGCTCCCGCAGGACGCCACGCCGTTCGGCACCGTGATCCGCGAGGCCGAGCTGCTCGGCCTGGTGGCCCGCGGCACGCTGTCCCCGTTCGGCGCCGCCCTGCTCGCGCAGTCGCCCGAGCAGCCGCGGGCGCTGCTGGAGAGCGCCGTCGCGCTGCTGCCCGCCGCCACGGCCACGGCCCGGCTCGGCACCGACCTGACCGCGGTGGTGACCGGCCCGCCGACCGGCCGGCTGGCCGCGCTGCTGGACCTGGCGGCCGAGCGGGAGACCCGCGGCACCGCCTCGGTCTGGCGGTTCACCCCCGACAGCATCCGCCGCGCCCTGGACGCCGGGCGCACCCCGGAGCAGCTCGGCGCCGAACTGGCGGCGGTCGGCGCCGGCACCGCGACCGTCGGCAGCAGCGGCAACGGAGGTAGTGGCAGCAGCGGCAGCACCATCGACACCGCCGGCGCCCGACTGCCGCAACCGCTGGCCTACCTGATCACCGACACGGCCCGGCGGCACGGCCGGATCCGGGTGCTGGCCCCGGGCTGCGTGCTGCACGGCGCCGACCCGGGCCTGCTCGCCGAGTTGGCCGCCCACCGCCGACTGGCCGCCCTGCGGCTGCGGCTGCTGGCGCCGACCGTCCTGGTCAGCACCGCCGACCCGGTGCAGACCCTGGAGGCGCTGCGCGCCGAGGGCTACGCCCCGGTCGAGGAGGCGCTGGACGGCACGGTCCGGGTGGAGCGGGCCGCCGCCGACCGCGAACCCACCGTGCCCGCCCAGCGCCGCCCGCCGCAACGCCCGGTCCGCACCCCGCCGACCCCGGCCGAACTGCGCTCGCTCGCCGAACGCCTGCTGGCCGGCGCGCCCGACGAACCGGACGAGCCCCCGGTGGACCGGCGGACCGAGGAGGCCCTGGCCGACCGCGCCCGCCTGCTCACCCCGGCCGCGATCCGGCAACTGGCCCACGCCCTGCACGCCGACGGCTCGGTCACCATCACCTACCTGACCCTGGACGGCGACCGGACGGTGCAGCAGCTCAGCGGCCTCGAGTTCGACCCGCCCTTCCTCTACGGCTGGAGCCGCCTGGGCAGGACCCAGGAGGAGTTCGCGCTCTCCCGCATCCAGGACGTCCAGCCGGCCTGAAGCTTGTCGCAGAAGGCTGGGGGCGGGGCCGACCGACCCGCGGCCGGCTCAGCCGGCCGCGGGCACCCCGGCCCGGGCCCGCCGGCGGACCTCCACCACCCGGGCGGCGACCAGCACCACCGCGGCGGCGGCCAGCGAGAGGATCATCTGGATCCGCCCGTCGTGGTCGGTGAACATGTAGACCACCACGAAGGCGATCAGGCCGATCGTCGCCCAGGTCAGGTACGGGAAGAGCCACATCCGCACGGTCAGCCGCTCCGGCGACTCCCGCTCGATGATCCGGCGCATCCGCAGCTGGGTGCAGCAGATCACCAGCCAGACGAAGAGCGCCACCGCACCCGAGGAGTTCAGCAGGAACTGGAAGACGGTGTTCGGCGAGGTGTAGTTGAAGAAGACCGCGAGGAAGCCGAAGACCACCGAGGCGAGGATCGCGTTGCGCGGCACCCCGCGCCCGGTCACCTTGGCGAAGGCGGCCGGCGCGTCGCCGCGGCGGCCGAGCGAGAAGGCCATCCGGGAGGCGGTGTAGAGGCCGGAGTTGAGGCAGGAGAGCACCGCGGTCAGCACGATCACGTTCATCACCTGACCGGCCCCGGGGATCCCGACGTGCTCCAGCACCGCCACGTACGGGCTGCCCTTGACCGAGGCCGCGTCCCACGGCAGCAGGGTGACCACGATCAGGATGGACCCCAGGTAGAAGACGCCGATCCGCCAGATCACGCTGTTGGTCGCCTTGCTGACCGCCTTCTCCGGGTCCTGCGACTCGCCGGCCGCCAGCGTCACGATCTCGCTGCCCATGAACGCGAAGACCACGGTGAGCATGCCCTTGAAGACCGCGCCCACTCCGTGCGGCAGGAAACCGCCGTGCCCGAACAGGTTGCTGGTGCCCACCGCGTGGGTGCTCGGCAGCACCCCGAACACCGCCAGCGCGCCGATCACGATGAACGCGGCGATCGCGACCACCTTGATGCCCGCGAACCAGAATTCGAACTCGCCGTAGGAGGAGACCGAGAACAGGTTGGTCGCGGTCAGCACCCCCATCACCAACAGCGCGAAGGCCCATTGCGGCACGGCGGGCAGCCAGCCGTTGAGGATCTTCGCCCCGGCGGTGGCCTCCACGGCCAGCACCACCACCCAGAAGAACCAGTACAGCCACCCGATGGTGAACCCGGCCCACCGCCCGAGCGCCCGGTCCGCGTAGGCCGAGAACGACCCGCTCTGCGGATCGGCCGCGGCCATCTCGCCCAGCATCCGCATCACCAGCACGACCAGCACGCCGGCCAGTGCGTACGAGAGCAGGATGCCCGGCCCGGTCGCCGCGATGCCGGCGCCGGAGCCGACGAACAGACCGGCGCCGATCACACCGCCGATCGCGATCATGGACAGGTGCCGGTTCTTCAGCCCGGCCTGCAGGTGTCCGCCACCATCGTGCGGGGCGACCGTGCGCTTCGGGGTATCGGTGGTCATGAGTTGCTTTCCGTACCTTCCTGCGCGGCGGGGGAGGCTCCGCGCAATGCCTGGCAACGTAACCCGTACCGGAAATCCTGGTAACCCCGCGCGGCCATTTCGAGACCTTTATTTGAGGATCATCTGAGCTATTTGAGGCTCACCTGAGCTTTCCCGTTCCCGCAGGCCACAATGACCCCTCCGGGTACTGACCGGTAATCACGCCCTCGCAATCTCCCCCACGGAATCCCCCGCCACCTCACCCCTCTTCGCCGAGCCCCGCCGCTCCCCCGCGGCGTGTTGCGCGGCGGGGGGACGGGGAGCGCCGACCATGGGGGCATGGCCGTCTCCCTGCACCTCGCCCAGCAGCCGGATGCCGACGCGTTGCTCAGCCGCAGTCCGCTGGCCGCGCTGGTCGGCATGCTGCTCGATCAACAAGTGCCCATGGAGTGGGCGTTCACCGGTCCGCTGACCATCGTGCAGCGCCTCGGCGGCAGCGACCTGGACGCCCGCGAGATCGCCGGGTACGACCCCGAGGCTTTCGCCGCGCTGCTGGCCGCCAAGCCCGCCGTGCACCGGTACCCGGGGTCGATGGCCAAGCGGGTGCAGCAGTTGTGCCAGTACCTGGTGGAGCACTACGACGGGGACGCGGCCGCGGTGTGGCGGGATGCCGCCGACGGCAAGGAGTTGCTGGCCCGGCTGACCGCGCTGCCCGGGTTCGGGGCGCAGAAGTCGCAGATCTTCCTGGCGCTGCTGGGCAAGCAGTTCGGCGTGCGCCCGGCGGGCTGGCGGGCGGCCGCCGGCCCATACGGGGAGGAGGGCTGCCACCGCTCGGTCGCCGACATCACCGGGCCCGAGTCGCTCAGCCAGGTGCGCGCCTACAAGCAGCAGGCCAAGGCTGCGGCGAAGGCGGCCAAGGCCGCGAAGAAGGCGTAGCAGACGGGGAGGGCCGGCGGCTGGTTGCCGCCGGCCCCAACGTGCGCCAGTGCGTCCGGCCCGCCGGTCAGGCCGCCGGCAGCGTCCAGCGCTGGCCCGGCTTCCCGGCGCAGTCCGCGAGTTGCAGCCTGGTCCCGTTGTCGCTGTGGTCCCGCGGGACGGTCAGGCAGCGGCCGGCCGGCGGGTTGTAGAGCGAACCGTCCGGGCGCGGCCACCACTGCTGGGCGCCGGTGCCGTTGCAGTTCCAGAGCTGGACGACGGTGCCGGCCTCGGTGCGGCTGTGGTCGACGTCCAGGCAGCGGCCCAGGGCGCGCAGCGTGCCGTCGGGGGCCAGGGTCCAGCGCTGGGCGTCGGTGCCGTTGCAGTCCCAGAGCTGGACCGGGGTGCCGTCGGTGGCGGCGCCCTTGTCGACGTCCAGGCACTTGTCGGCCAGGCCGGTCACCTCGCCGGTGCTCGACCGGGCCGGGCCGACCTCGAAGGAGGGCGGCGCGTCGCGCGGGTCGCGGCCCCAGTCGGGGTCCGGCTCGGCGGCGAGCGCGTACTCCAGGGTGCCGCCGTGGGCGATCAGGTCGGCGCCGAGCCAGGGCTTGTCCGAGGCGTGCCCGTCGACCCGCAGGCCGTGCACGTAGCGCAGGTCGTCGCTGGCGCCCGGAGCGCTGAGCTCGATCACCGTGCCGTTGCCCCGGGTGATGGTGATCTCCGGGAACTGCGGGCTGGCCAGCACCAGCTCGGCCCGGCCGGGCACCTGCGGGTAGAGGCCGAGGCCGGCCCAGACCGCCCAGGCGGACATCTCGCCCAGGTCGTCGTTGCCCGCCGGGGAGTCCGGCGCGTCGCCGAACAGCGTGGTCACCGCGCGGCGCACCACGTCGGCGGCGCGGTCGGGGCGGCCGGCGTAGTCGTAGGCCCACGGCGTGTTCAGGGTGGGTTCGTTGCCCAGGAAGGCGAAGGGCGAGGTGGGACCGCCGTTGAGCTGCCGGAGGAAGTCGTCCAGCCGCGGCACCACGGCCTGGTTGCCGCCCATCGCGTCGAACAGGCCGCGGTGGTCGAACGGCACCGCCCAGGCGTACTGGGCGCCGTCGCCCTCGGTGTAGCCGTCGCCCTGGGTGGGGTCGAAGTCCGGCCAGGTGTGGTCGGCGTTGCGCGGCTGCAGGTAGTGGTCGCCGGCGTGGAACAGGTTGCGCCAGTTGGCGCTGGCCCGCAGCAGCTTCTCGTGGGTGGCCCGGTCGCCGAGCCGGTCGGCCAGCTGGGCGAGGGCGAAGTCGGCGGTCGCGTACTCCAGGGTGGCGGAGACCGAACCCCACTCGCCGGGCGTGCCGGCGGGCACGAAGCCCAGCGCGTCCAGCACCTTGTGGCCCGGCCGCTCCCGCTTGTCCTCGCGGCCGGCCAGGGCGAGCCGCAGCAGCCCGGCGGCGTCGAAGTCGGTGGCACCGAAGGCGTGCGCGGTGGCGGCGATCATCGGCAGCGGATCACCGTTCATCACCCCCGTTCCGCCGTTGGCCAGGGTCCAGCGGTCGAAGTAGCCGGCCTGGGCGCCCTGGTCGACCACGGTCTGGGCGATGTCGGAGGCCTGCCGCGGTGCCAGCAGCGCGAGCAGCTGGATCTGCGAACGGTAGATGTCCCAGCCGGAGAAGTCGGCGTACTGGACCCGGCCGGACGCCGTCTGGTGCACCTTGCCGTCGAAGCCGGGGTAGTGGCCGTCGGTGTCGCTGAGCACGCTCGGGTGGATGAACGCGTGGTACAGCGCGGTGTAGAAGGTGCGGCGCTCCTTGGGGGTGCCGCCGGCCACCGCGATCCGGCCGAGCAGCTCGTTCCAGGCGCCCCGGGTGGCGGCGGCGACCTGGTCGAAGCCCGGGTCGCCGGTCTGCTCGGCGGCCAGGTTGGCCTCGGCGCCCGCGGCGCTGGTGAAGGAGATGCCCACCCGGGCGGTGACCGGGGCGCCGGAGCTGGTGTCGAAGGTGACCAGTGCCTCGGCGCCCGAACCGGTGTCCGGCGCGTCGGGGTGGGCGAGCCGACCGGGACCCTGGCGCTCGGTCCGGCCGGCGGACCCGGCTGATCCGGCCGCTCCGGCGGACCCCGCGGACCCGGCGGACCCGGCCCCTCCGGCGGACTCGCCGAGGGCGGCCTGGGCGGCGGCGGTGCGCGGCGGCTGCGGCGCGATGCCCGCGCTCTGGCCGAGCGCGCTGCGGCGGTCGGTGTCGACCCGGCCGTCGCGCACGATGCCGGCCTTGACGAAGGGGTGGTCGAAGACCGCCGTGAAGTAGATCCGGTAGTGGTTGCCGGTGCCGCAGAAGCCGCCGCTGTCGGTGTAGCCGGAGATCCGGTCGGCCCCGATGGTCAGCGAGCCGCTCGCCTGGTTGAAGGCGCGGCCCGCGTCCACCGTGAGCGCGGCGGTCTGCCCGGCCGGGTAGCTGAACCGGGCGATGCCGGTGCGCTGGGTGGTGGAGAGGTCGGTGCGCAGCCCGTTGTCGAAGGTGACGGCGTAGTGGCCGGGCGCGGCGGACTCGTGCGCGTGCGCGAAGGTCTCGTGGCCCACCGGGGTGTCGCCGAGCTGCGGCAGGAAGGGGATGTTGCCGTAGTCGCCGCAGCCCGCGCCGGAGATGTGGGTCAGGCTGAAGTCGCGGATCCGCTGGTCGTCGTAGAAGTACCCACCGTTCTGGTAGGTGACGGTGTCCGGGCTCCACTGCACCATGCCCAGCGGGGCGGTGGCGCCGGGGAAGGTGTCGCCCGCGCCGCCGCCGGTGCCGAAGTCGAGCGCACCCTGCTTGGTGCCGACGAACGGGTTCACGTACTGCGCGGGGTCCTCGACCGTGACGCGTTGCCGGTCGACGCCGGTCGGCGCGGCCGCCGAGGCGGTGACCGGGGCCCCGCCCGTGCCGGTCAGCAGCGCGACGGCCAGGGCCGTGGTGATCATCTGACGGACGCTCATCTGATCATCGTGTGGTCGGGCCGACTTCACGGGCGGTGCGACAGACCCCCTGTCCTCCCAACGGCCTACCATCAGTGCCAGGAAACCTTCGGCCGGGGGAGCGGACATGGCTGACAACGAGTGGCGCGGCAGCGAGGCCCGGATGATCGAGGAGGCCCGCAAGGCCTTCTTCACGGTCTTCGGCTTCCTCGCCGTGCTCTGGCTGGTCCAACTGGCGAACTGGTCCGAGAGCGGGTCGCTGGTCCGCGACTACGGCATCCACCCGCACGACCTGGCCGGGCTGGGCGAGCTCTTCACCGCGCCGCTGCTGCACGTCAGCTGGCAGCACCTGCAGAGCAACTCCGGACCGCTGTTCATCTTCGGCTTCCTGGCCGCCTACCGCGGGGTGCGGAAGTTCCTGCTGCTCACCCTGCTGATCACGATCACCAGCGGGATGGCGGTCTGGATCTTCCAGAGCGGCGACAGCGTCACGGTCGGCGCCAGCGGGCTGGTCTTCGGCTACCTCGGCTACGTGGTGCTGCGCGGTCTCTTCGACCGGCACCTGATCGACACGCTGATCGGCCTGGTGATGGCCGCCTCCTTCTCCTACGAGCTCTCGGTGGCGGTGCCCGGCGCGCCCAGCGGCGTCAGCTGGCTGGACCACCTGGGCGGGCTGGTCGGCGGGGTGGCCGGCGCCTGGCTGCTGCGCGACCGGACGTCCGGCGCGCGCCCCTGGGGGCTGCGTCGGCCGGCAGCGGCCCCGGCCGGCGGCGCGCCGGGG
>NZ_JBNQTI010000169.1:0-18354 GCF_050325825.1 Kitasatospora sp. LaBMicrA B282 | reverse complement strand
GGCCGGCACGCCGGTCGCAACCCCGCAGCCGACCCCGGCCGCCCCGGACCCGGCCGCCGCCAGCACGGACGCGGGCCCGGCCGGCGGCCCGGACCCCTCGCCCGGCACGGTGCGCAGCTACCTGGTGCCCGGCGGCCGGGTGGCCCTGGACATGCAGCCGGCCGACGCCGAGCTGGTCTCCGCCACCCCGGACCCGGGCTGGCAGATGCAGATGTGGAACGGCGACCAGTGGCTGCGGATCGACTTCACCCACGGCAACTCCACCAACTCGGTGTTCGTCACCTGGAACGGCCACCCGCCGGACGTGCAGACCGTGGTCCGCTGACCGCCGGTCCCAGGACGCAGCGCGGCCGACCGACCGCGGCCCGCCGGCCCCGGGGCGCACCGCGGCCCCGGATCGGACGGGATCCGGGGCCGCACCGCACGCGTTCGGCGACTACAGGTTGCCGCGCTTCTCCTGCTCGCGCTCGATCGCCTCGAAGAGCGCCTTGAAGTTGCCCTTGCCGAAGCCCATCGAGCCGTGCCGCTCGATCATCTCGAAGAAGACGGTCGGCTTGTCCTGCACCGGCTTGGTGAAGATCTGCAGCAGGTAGCCGTCCTCGTCGCGGTCGGCGAGGATCTTCAGCTCGCGCAGCTCCTCGATCGGCACCCGGGTGTCGCCGACCCACTCGCCGAGGGTGTCGTAGTAGCTGTCCGGGGTGTCCAGGAACTCCACGCCGGCGGCCCGCATCTGGCGCACGGTGTGCACGATGTCGTTGGTGGCCAGCGCGATGTGCTGGACGCCGGGGCCGCCGTAGAACTCCAGGTACTCGTCGATCTGCGACTTCTTCTTGGCGATGGCCGGCTCGTTGAGCGGGAACTTCACCTTGCGGGTGCCGTCGGCGACCACCTTGGACATCAGCGCGGAGTACTCGGTGGCGATGTCGTCGCCGACGAACTCCTTCATGTTGGTGAAGCCCATGACCCGGTTGTAGAACGCGACCCACTCGTTCATCTTGCCGAGCTCGACGTTGCCCACGCAGTGGTCGATGGCCTGGAAGTTGCGCTTCTTCACCGGCTCGACGATCGGCTCGCGGGCCACGTAGCCGGGCAGGTAGGGGCCGGCGTAGCCGGAACGGTCGACCAGGGTGTGCCGGGTCTGGCCGTAGGTGGCGATGGCGGCCAGCACCACGGTGCCGTGCTCGTCGCGCACCTCGTGCGGCTCGGCGAGGCCGGTGGCGCCGTGCTCGACGGCGTAGGCGTAGGCGGCGTAGACGTCCGGGACCTCGATGGCCAGGTCGATGACGCCGTCACCGTGGTCGGCGACGTGCTGCTCGAGGAACTTGCCGTGCTCGGTGGAGGCCTTCACCACGGAGGTGAGGACGAAGCGGGCGCCGCCGGACTCCAGCACGTAGCTGGCGGTCTCGCGGCTGCCGGTCTCCGGGCCGCGGTAGGCGACGCAGCGCATCCCGAAGGCGGTGGAGTAGTAGTGCGCGGCCTGCTTGGCGTTGCCGACGGCGAACTCGACCGCGTCCATCCCGCGGACCGGGAAGGGGTCGGCCTGACCCGAGTGCGCGGGGACGGACTGAGCTGCGGTATCGGTCATGACGGCCTCCCTGTAGGGCGTGGGACCTCGACGCGCCCCGAGGGTTGTGGGGCGGGGGTGACCCCGTGGCTCGGTGTGGGGGTCCCTCCCCACGGGGCTGTGCTGGGAGCGTGGCCCCGATCACAGCATTAAGCAACTGTTCCCATTTGCTCTGGTCAAGCTGTGGCGTTCGGCGGGACAATTCCGGCGTCCGCTGTACAGACTGCCCACCGTCGTGCGGCCTGCCCTGGAAGAGGTGTCCCGTGCCGAACTCCCCCGTCGACCAGCTGGACGGCCGGCTGATCGCCCTGCTGGCCGCCGAGCCCCGGATCGGGGTGCTGGAGTGCTCGCGCCGGCTCCAGGTGGCCCGTGGCACGGTGCAGGCGCGCCTGGACCGGTTGCAGGCCCGCGGGGTGATCGGCGGCTTCGGGCCCGAGGTGGACCCGGCGGCGCTCGGCTACCCGGTGACGGCCTTCGCCACCCTGGAGATCTCCCAGGGGCAGGGCGCGGACGTGCGGGCCCACCTGGCCGGCGTCCCGGAGGTGCTGGAGCTGCACACGATCACCGGGCAGGGCGACATGCTCTGCCGGATCGTGGCCCGGTCCAACGCCGACCTGCAGCGGGTGATCGACCGGGTGGTGGGCTTCGACGGGATCGTCCGGGCCTCGACCGCGATCGCGCTGGAGAACCCGGTGCCCTACCGGGTGCTGCCGCTGGTGGCGCAGGCCGCGGCCGAGAGCCCGGCGGACCGGACGCCGCCGCACGACTGAGCCGCCGCACGACCGGGCCGGTCCACCGTGCAGCCGGCGATCAGCAATCGGCGGTCAGCAGCCGGCGGTCAGCAGCTGGGCACCGGCTTGCCGCCGTCCAGCGCGGTCAGCGCGTTCAGCGAGTCGGTGAGGGTGTCGACCGGGATCAGCTGCAGCCCGGGCGGCGTGTTGACCTTGGCGTCCGAGCACTCGCCGCGCGGCACCAGGAAGACGGTGGCCCCGTCGTGGGCCGCGGCCCAGGTCTTCAGCGCCACCCCGCCGACCGCGCCCACGGTGCCGTCGTCGGCGATGGTGCCGGTGCCGGCGACGTTCCGCCCGCCGGTCAGGTCACCGCCGTTGCCGTTGCCGGCCAGCTTGTCGATGATCGCCAGGGTCAGCATCTGGCCGCCGCTGGGCCCGCCGATGTCGCCGAGGTTCACCGCGACCTTCACCTTGTCCGGCGACAGGTGCAGGTAGTTCAGCGCGGCCGTGGTGGCGCTGTCCTGGGACTGCGTCATCTGCTGCTGGGTCTGCTGGTTGGCCTTGACCGGGTTGCTCTCCGGGTAGACGGCCTGCCGCGGCACCACCGCCACCTTGGGGTCGGCCCAGCCCTCGACGGCCTGCAGCAGGGTGAGCGAGACGGTCGGGCCGGTGGCCTCGATCGTGACCACCCGCAGCGAGCCGGAGGTCTGCCGCACCGGCGCACCGGTGATGGTGAGCACCTGGTTGCCCTCGTAGGAGTTGAGGGTGTCGGCCGTGTTGCCCGGCGTCTCCTTGGTGTACGGCAGCGGCGCCAGCGCGGAGACCGCCAGGAAGACGGCCACCACCACGGCGCAGAGCAGCACGGCCCGGGACTTGGGGGTCAGCCGGGCCCGGCGGGTCGGAGCGGGGTCGGTTGCGAGAGCAGGCACGTAGTGCATCCAAACACACCGGCGGCGTTGATCACCGCGTCCCGGTCGGCCCGGGGGTCAGCGCAGCGCGTCGGCCACCTCGGTGGCGGCCTCCACCACCCGCGGGCCGACCCGCTCGGGCACCAGCCCGTTGAGCATCACCACGCCGACGCTGCCCTCGATCCCGCTCAGCCCGATCAGCGCGGCGGCCGCACCGCTGGCGCCGGACTGCTCCTCTGCCCGGGTGATCACGAACGGCTGCTCGGGCCGGCGCTGGCCGGGGAACTTGCGGGCCTCCAGGATCGCCTTGCCGGCCGCGCTCTCGTCCAGCGGGTGGCGCAGGCCGGTGCGGTAGGCGACGTGGAAGTCGGTCCAGCTGGGCTCGACCACGGCCACGGCGAGCGCCTCGGTGCCGTCCACCAGGGTCAGGTGGGCGGTGGCACCCAGGTCCTCGGCCAGGCTGCGCAGCGCCGGCAGCGCGGCCTCGCGCAGCAGCGGGTGCACCCGGTGGGCCAGCCGCAGCACGCCCAGGCCCACTCTGGCCCGGCCGCCGATGTCGCGGCGGACCAGACCGTGCTGTTCCAGGGTGGCCAGCAGCCGGTAGACCACGGTGCGGTTGACGGCCAGCCGGGCGGCCAGCTCGGTGACGGTGAGCCCGCGCTCGGAGTCGGCCAACAGCTTGAGGACCCGTACTCCGCGGTCCAGGGTCTGGGAAGTCTCGGCGGTCACGACACGCATTCCTTTCCGCGACGGTCGCCGGCCCCGGCACGGAGCCGGTCCGGGACAGGGGGTGGCGCGCGCAGGGGTGGTGGACGCGGGCAGGCCGGCTGCGTCGTCATTGGCACACGCGGCCCTGCGCGCTCCGGTCGGAGGTCGTGCCTACGAGAGAGCGTGCGGGAAAAAGTAATAACTGATTCGCCGTGGCGGAAGTGGTTGTCCAAAATTCGGTCATGATCGATATTTTCGATCCGGACCAATCCGGGCAATGTCCGTCATTCCCGAGGGGCGCGGCGGCGCCGGGAACGCTCCGGGTCCGAACTCCGGACACCGGGCGCCCCCAGCGCATCCTCAGCGAATTCCCAGGGAGCCGTTAACCGGGAACACCGGCACCGCCGACCTGACGGTTCTCAGCCGGGAGCCGGCAGCGGCCCACGGGGTCAGCGGGCCCACTCCTTGACCTTGGCGATCCGGGCCTTCAGCTGGTTCGCGGTGGCCTGGGCGGTCAGCGGACCGCCGCACTGGCGGCGCAGCTCGTTGTGGATGGTGCCGTGCGGCTGGTTGGTCCGGTGGTGCCAGGCGGCGACCAGGCCGTTGAGCTCCTTGCGCAGCTCGCGCAGCTCCTGGTGGGTGACCACCGGACGCTCCTCGGCCGGCAGCTCCAGCAGGTCGGCCTGCTCGGCCGGCTTGGCCTTGGAGCGCTGGATCTGCCGGGTCTGCCGCTTCTGCAGCAGCAGGTGCACCTGGTCCGGCTCCAGCAGGCCGGGGATGCCGAGGTAGTCCTCCTCCTCCTCGCTGCCCGGGTGCGCCTGCATGCCGAATTCCATGGCGTTGTAGAGCACCCGGTCGAAGACCGCGTCGGAGCCGAGCGCCTCGTAGGAGAACTCCTCGCCACCGCCGTCCGGGCCGTCGTTGGCCCGCTCGGCCTCGGCGAGCAGCCGGTCCTCCTCGTCGAAGAGGCCGTCGCCCTCCTTCTTGGGGCGGTCCAGCACGTGGTCGCGCTGCAGTTCCATCTCGTTGGCGAAGCCGAGCAGCATCGGGACCGAGGGTAGGAAGACCGAGGCGGTCTCGCCGCGCTTGCGGGCGCGCACGAAGCGGCCGACCGCCTGGGCGAAGAAGAGCGGGGTGGAGATCGAGGTGGCGTAGACGCCGACCGCCAGCCGGGGCACGTCGACGCCCTCGGACACCATCCGGACCGCGACCATCCAGCGCTCGTCCGAGGCCGAGAAGTCGGAGATCCGCTGGGACGCCTCGGCCTCGTCGGAGAGCACCAGGGTGGCCTTGTGGCCGGTGATCTCCCGGATCAGCTTGGCGTAGGCGCGGGCCGCGTTCTGGTCGGCGGCGATCACCAGGGCGCCGGCGTCCGGGATCGCCTTGCGCACCTCGGTCAGCCGCCGGTCGGCGGCCCGCAGCACGTTCGGGATCCACTCGCCCTGCGGGGCCAGCGCGGTGCGCCAGGCCTGGGCGATCAGGTCCTTGGTCATCGGCTCGCCGAGCCGGGCCTCCAGCTCGTCGCCGGACTTGGTGCGCCAGCGCATGTTGCCGCTGTAGGAGAGGAAGATCACCGGGCGCACCACGTGGTCGGCCAGCGCGTGGCCGTAGCCGTAGGTGTAGTCGGCCACCGACTTGCGCAGGCCGTCGGTGTCCGGCTCGTACTGGACGAACGGGATCGGGTTGGTGTCCGACCGGAACGGGGTGCCGGTCAGCGCGAGCCGCCGGGTCGCCGGCTCGAAGGCCTCGAAGCAGGCCTCGCCCCAGGACTTGGAGTCACCGGCGTGGTGGATCTCGTCCATGATCACGAGCGTCTTGCGGGACTCGGTCCGGTTGCGGTGCAGCATCGGGTTCACGCCCACGCCGGCGTAGGTGACCACGATGCCGTGGTACTCCTTCGACAGCGGCCCCGAGGAGTAGGCCGGGTCCAGCTTGATGCCTATCCGGGCCGCGGCCTCGGCCCACTGCTTCTTCAGGTGCTCGGTGGGCGCGACCACGGTGACCTGCTGCACCAGGTGGTTGTGCAGCAGGTAGGAGGCCAGGGTCAGGGCGAAGGTGGTCTTGCCGGCCCCGGGGGTGGCGACCGCCATGAAGTCCCGGGGCTGCTTCTCGATGTACCTGTCCAGCGCCCCCTGCTGCCAGGCCCGCAGCTTGCCCGCGGTACCCCAGGGGGCCCGCCCGGGGAAGGCGGGCGACAGGTGGTGCTGAGCGGCCGGCGCCCCGCCCGTCCGCACCGCGGCATGCGGATCGGCGGCATCGGAGAAGAGCGGCGACATGTCGGAAGAGGCGGCAGTACTCACGGTCTCCGAGGGGGATCGTCGCAGGTCAGGGCGGTGCAGCAGCCCAGCCCCGCAGTCGGCAGGCGATCGGACAACCCGCCTAGCCTACCGGGCCCGACCCACTCGCCGGGCTCGACACAGCCCCGTCACTGGGCGTCGTGGAGCTGCTTCAGCCGCCGCGCGATGTCGCCCACTTCGTGGATCGCCCCGGCTGCCACCCCGACCACCAGCTTGTACGCCTCGTCCTGGTCGACGGCCAGCATCTCGGACCCGTTGAGGTCCAGGAAGACCACCGTGCACATCCACGCGGTCCGCTTGTTGCCGTCGACGAAGGGGTGATTGATCGCCAGTGACTGCAACAGCGCGGCGGCCTTCTCCCACAGGCTGGTGTACGCCTCGATCCCGAACATCTCGGACCGCGGCCGGTGCACCGCCGAGTCCAGCAGTCCCAGGTCCCGCACCCCCACGCTCTGCCCCTGGCAGGCGAACTCCGCGAGGTCGAGGACCTCGCGGACGGTCAGGTACTTCACTCGCCCAGCCTCCGCAGCAGGTCGGCGTGGCGGGCCGCGTACTTGGCCCCGAGCTTGCGCACCGACTCCCGATCGGTCTCCTCGTTGAGGTACCGCTCGACGGCAAGCAGCACAACGGCGTGCATGCTGCGCCCCTCCTCCTCTGCCCGGGCCTTCAAGGCTTCCTGCTGTTCGTCACTGAGCCGAAGATTCATCGCCATACCAAAATGGTACTGCTGATGGTGTCACCATGGTACTGGCAAATGGTGACCCAGATCACCCGTTCGCCCCGGTAAGCCACCCCACTCCCGCCACTCTCCCCAGGTGTACGCGCCCCGCCGTCCCCGAGGAGCTCCCCATGCGCAACGCCGGCACCGCCACCGTCGAGCACACCGTCCACGCCCGGCTGGTCCTCACCGGTCACTGCTCGAGCGGGCTGCGGGCCACCCTGCACTACCGGGCGGCGGACCCGTTCGCGGTGCGGATGGCGTTCCCGGCCGAGTACTCGCTGGACGAGCCGCGCGGGCCCGAGCCGGAGGCCGAGGTGGTCTGGGTCTTCGCCCGGCAGTTGCTGGCGAGCGGGCTGGACCTGCCGGCCGGCCTCGGTGACGTGCACGTCCGGCCCTCCCGCGGCCCGTACACGATGGTCGAGCTGCGGGCCCCCGAGGGCGTCGCGCTGCTCCGGTTCGAGGCGGGCGACCTGCGGCGCTTCCTGTCCGCCAGCTACCACTGCGTGCCCGAGGGCACCGAGGGCCGCCACCTGGACGCCGACCGGGCACTGGCCGAACTGCTCGGCTAGGGCCGGCCGAGCGGCGCTCACGCCCCGTCAGGCCCGCGCGCGGTGCCCGGTCAGGTGGGCGTAGACCACCACGTTGCCCAGGTACCCCTCGCCCCGGCGGAACCCGCCGCCGCAGGTGATCAGCCGCAGCTGCGCGTCGGGCGCCCGGCCGTAGACCTGGTGGCTGGGGAAGGCCGACTTGGCGTAGACCTCGACCGCGTCCACCATGAACCAGGCGGTGCTGCCGTCCGCCCGCAGCACGTCGATCCGCTCGCCGCGGCGCAGCGCGCCCAGGCCGTAGAAGACGGCCGGCCCGCTCGCCGTGTCCACGTGCCCGACCAGCAGCGCGGTGCCGCGCTGCCCGGGCGTCACCCCGGACCGGTACCAGCCGGCCAGGTTGCGGTCGGTGTCCGGCGGGGTGGCCAGGTGGCCCGCACCGTCCAGGCCGACGCCCGCCACCGGGGCGTCCACCCCGATCCCGGGGATCCGCACCCGCACCGGCGCCGAGGCCGCCATCGGGGTGCCGCTCAACGCGGCCGGGTGGATCACGCCGTCCACCAGGGCCTGGGCCGGCGAGGGCAGCGGCGGCAGCCCGCCGTGCGCCCCGTCCTGGACCAACCAGGCCCCCACCACCACCATCGCCGCCAGGGCTATCGCCCCGGCCCAGGGGCTCCTGTGCCCACTCACGCCGGGCTCCCGTCACTGACCGGTCATCACCTCCGCCCAGCCAAGCCGGAGCCGGTGGCCACCGCACCGGGGGCGCCGCCAGGCGGGTGAGCGTCCGGCGTGACCCGAAGGACGCGCCCTAACGCAGCGAGCCGACGCGGGGCAGCCGCGGGCGCACCAGGAAGCCCTCGGCCAGCCCGCTGGCCACCGCGATGCTGGGCAGCTCGGAGGGCTTCTCGTAGAGCAGGAAGCGCGGCTCCCAGTCGGGCTGGTACTTGGCGTTGGCCCGGTACAGCGACTCCAGCTGCCACCAGCGGGAGAGGAAGCGCAGCACCGCCCGGCAGAGCCGCAGCACCGGCCCGGCGCCCAGCTTGCCGCCCTGCTCGAAGACGTAGCGGAACATCGCGAAGTTGAGCGAGACCCGGGTGACCGGCAGCTCGCCGGCCTCGGCGCGCTGCAGCAGTTCGGTGACCAGGAACTCGACCAGCCCGTTCTCCGACTCCCGGTCGCGGCGCATCAGGTCGAGCGAGAGGCCGTGCGCGCCCCAGGGCACGAAGCTGAGCAGGGCGCAGGTGCGGTCGTTCTCGTCCCGGCACTCGGCCATCACGCAGTCGCCGTCGGCCGGGTCGCCGAGCCGGCCCAGCGCCATCGAGAAGCCGCGCTCGGTGCGGCCGTGCCGCCAGGCGTCGGCCAGGTGCACCAGTTCGGCCAGCTCCGCCTCGGGGATGTCGCGGTGGCGGCGGATCACCGCGGTGTAGCCGGCGCGGCGGACCCGGGCGTGGGCCTGCCGCAGGCCGCGCATGCTGCGCCCTTCCAGGGTGAAGCTGGCCACCTCGACGATCGCCTCGTCGCCGAACTCCAGCGCCTTCAGGCCGCTGCGCCGGTAGCTGGTGGCGGCCTGCTCGCCGGCCCCGGTGACGGCCGGTACCCAGGCGTTGCGCCGGGCCAGCTCGCGCCAGCCGCCGATCGCCTGCGGCCAGGCCTCCGGGTCGCCGATCGGGTCGCCGGAGGCGAGGGCGACCCCGTTGACCACCCGGTAGAGCACCGCGGCCTTGCCGGAGGGCGACCAGCAGACGGCCTTGTCCCGGCGCAGTGCGAAGTAGCCGAGCGAGTCCCGGGCGCCGTGCCGCTCCAGCAGCGCCCGCAGCCGGGCCTCGTCCTGCGGCTGCAGCCGCACCCGCCCGGTCGGGGAGCGGAAGAAGACCCGCAACACCAGCAGGAAGAGCGCGGCGCCGAGCACGTTGATGGTCAGGTCGGACCAGCGGTCGACCGGGATCTGCGAGGTCACCTCGCCGAAGCCGGAGACGGTGAACAGCCGCACCAGCGCGTACTTGAAGCTGTCGCCCCAGGCCGGCTCGGGCCGGGTGCCGACGTGCACCAGCAGCGCGCCGAGCGAGGTGACCAGCGCCCCGCCGACCACCAGCACGGACAGGCCGAGCGGCAGGTTGCCGCGGCCGCCGCGGGCGTGGAAGGCGGGGCGGCTGGCCAGCAGCGCGCCCAGCAGCAGGGCGGTGAGGGTGGCGGAGACCCAGTTGAGCGGGTGCTCGCGGTCCTCGGGCAGCAGCGCCAGGGCGAGCGCGAAGAGCGCGGCGTAGAGCGAGACGACGGCGGTGGCCACGATCCAGGCGGCCCGCTTGCGCCGGCGCAGCATCACCGCCAGCAGGGCGGCGAAGAGCGCGGCGGTGAAGCCGGCGGTGACCAGCACCGGGGTGAACAGGTCGCCGGTGTTGGCCCGGTGCACGCGTTCCCGGAACGGGGCGATCAGCCCGGCCAGCAGGTTGAGCGCGGCGGCGATCCGCAGGTACCACTGGGCGAAGCCGGCGCAGCGCAGTCGCCCGCGGGAGAGCACCGGCAGCGGTTCGGGCAGCGCGGTGGCGGAGGCGGGTTCGAGCGCGGGCGCGGGGACCTCGGCGGCCGCCGGCACGGTGTCGGGCGCGCCGGCCAGCAGGTTGTAGGCGCCCAGCTTGACCGCGGTGACCCGCCGGTGCACCCGGGCCTCGCGGCGTTCGGCGCGGGCCATCCGCTTGGGCCGGCTGCGGTAGCGCCAGCGGGCCCAGGGGCTGCCGGGGCGGGCCAGCCGGACCGCGCCGACCAGGGCGAGCAGCGGCACCATCACCCCGACCAGCCCGGTCCACAGCTTGCCCTTGAGCAGGCTGACCACCACCAGGAGCAGCACCGCGGCCACCGCCAGCTGCCCGGCGAGGCCGCCGCTGTAGCCGCCGAACGGCAGCTGGCCGAGCAGCAGCAGGGCGATCAGCACCACGGCGAGGATGACCGCGTCCACCGACTTGCGGCCCTGCTCGCTCCAGTAGACGTCCTCCAGGTGCAGCACCAGGGCGAACTCGTCGAGCACCAGCCCGGCGCCCGCGCCGAAGGCGATCGCCAGTCCGTTGCGGAGCAGGCCCTGGCCGCCGTGGTAGGTGAAGCTGCCGATGCCGGCGATCAGCATCATGGCCTGGCCGAAGACCACGTGGTGGATGTGCAGGCCGCCCGGGGTCACGTTGCCCGGCCACCAGGAGGTGCCGCGGCGGATCATCCGGGTGCTGAACCGGATGAACAGGAAGGCCGTGATCAGGCCGACCAGCAGCAGGAAGAGCGGCTCCCGGCCGGGTTCGACGATGCGGGAGCCGTAGGCGTGCTGCACCGATTCCCACATGGTCCTGCGCTCCTCCCGCCGCGCTCCCCGCGACCTGCGTCCAATCTGATGATCCTTCGGCGCCCCGTGCACCTCGACACGCCGTGCCGCTCCGTCTAACGGCGCTCCCCCGCCCGCCCTCCCCCGGTGCCCGGGGGTACCGTGCGATCCTGATGGACAAAACGCCCATAACGGACATAAGGGGACTGTTCGTCATAAGGCATGCGGTGCCCTCCCGTTGGGCCGCCGCCCGCCGCACCCGCCCGCCGGCGCAGACCGGATCTGCTCCGACCGACCGCCTCGAACTGGAGTGATGTATGGACGACCTGTCCCGCCGGTCCCTGCTCGCCGCCGGCGCCGCCACCGCCGCCACCGTGGCGGCCGGCTGCGCCCGCCGTCCCGGTCACGCGATGGCCGGCGGAGCCGCGGGCGCCGCCCCGGAGCCCGCCACCCCCGACAGCCCGACCGCCGACTCCTCGGGCGCCGCCCCCAGCACCCCGGCCAAGCCGCCCACCACCCTGATCGGCGACGGCTCCACCTCCGACACCGGCCCGCAGCCGAACCAGCCGCAGCCGGCCCCGCTCGAACTCGGCGAGCGCCCGCCGCAGTTCGTGGTCTTCTCGTGGGACGGCGCGGGCGAGCTGGACGACCGGCTGTTCTCCCGGTTCCGGCAGCTCGCCAAGGACTACAACGGCTCGATGACCTTCTTCCTGAGCGGCATCTACACCCTGCCGGAGGCCAAGAAGGAGCTCTACCACCCGCCGCAGCACCACGTCGGCGCCTCCGACATCGGCTACCTGAGCGACCAGCACATCCGCGACACGCTGACCCAGATCGGCGCCGCCTGGCTGGAGGGCCACGAGGTCGGCACCCACTTCAACGGCCACTTCTGCGGCACCAACGGGGTCGGCAAGTGGTCGCCGGAGGAGTGGGACAGCGAGATCGAGCAGGCGATGTCCTTCGTCATGAACTGGAGGACCAACACCGGCTTCACCGACCTGCCGGCGCTGCCCTTCGACTACCGCAAGGAGCTGATCGGCGGCCGCACCCCCTGCCTGGAGGGCCAGCGCAACCTGCTGCCGACCGCCGCGGCGCGCGGCTGGAAGTACGACGCCAGCGGCCCCGGCGGCCTGCAGGTGTGGCCGCAGAAGATCCAGGGCGGCGCGCTGTGGGACATGCCGCTGCAGTCCATCCCGTTCCCCGGGCACACCTTCCAGGTGCTCTCGATGGACTACAACATCATGTTCAACCAGTCCGGCGACAACCCCAAGGGCAACCCGGCGATGCGCGCCGCCTGGCAGCAGCAGGCCCGCGACTCCTACCTGGCCGGCTTCGAGCGCACCTACACCACCAACCGCGCGCCGATGTACATCGGCAACCACTTCGAGGGCTGGAACGGCGGCATCTACATGAACGCCGTCGAGGACGTGCTCAAGGTGATCGCCGAGAAGCCCGAGGTCAAGCTGGTCTCGTTCCGGCAGCTGGTGCAGTGGCTGGAGGCCCAGGACCCGGCGGTGCTGCGCAAGCTGCAGTCGCTGGCGGTGGGCGAGAGCCCGGCGGGCGGCTGGTCGAGCTTCCTCGGCGCACCCCACTGACGCCACACCCGCGCACCCCGCCGGAGCCCGGCCGGCGCACCCCGCCGACCCCCGTTCGGCGCTATCCGGGCGGGCCGCCATCACCCCAGGTGGCCGCCCACTTACCCCCGGTTCGGGCCCGGCTCACCGACACGGTGCGGATGCGCACCACCGGCGCAGCCGGTCCCCTGGTTCCCAGGACACGGTTTCGCCCACACCTCGCGGGGCCGAACCCGCGGCCGCGTCCCCGGAGAGACACCATGCGCGCTCGTCACCTCGCCGCCGCCGGGCTGCTGGCCCTGGCCCTCGGCGCCAGCGCGGCCGGCCCCGCAGCCGCCGCCAACCCGGTCGTCATCGAGCCGGACCCGGTCACCCTCGGCGGCCAGTTCGCGGTCTTCGACGGCGGCAACTGCGACAACGCCGGCGGCCAGGCCAGTTTCCACGCCCACGACCAGGGGGCCGGGGACGAGATCCCCACCACCCGGCTCGGCTCGCTGCGCGGCCTGATGGGCGCGATGGTCACCGTCCCGGAGCACGCCAGGTCCGGCGTCTACGACGTGACGATCACCTGCACCACGACCTCCAAGAAGGAGGTGACCACCAGCTTCACCGTGCACGACCCCGGCAAGCCCGACCAGCAGACCTCACCGGGCCGCCCCGACCAGCCCGGCCGGCCCGACGACCAGCCCGGCCGCCCCGACCAGTCGGGTCACCCCGGAGAGCCCGGGGAGCCCGGCGGTCCGCAGGGCCCGACCCACGCCGGCCTCGGCGGCAGCACCCGGCCCGACCTGCCCGAGACGGCCGCCGGCCTCACCCTGCTGGCCACCGCCGGCGCGGTCGGGGTGCACCGGCTGCGCCGCCGCGGCTCGTCCTGACCCGCGAGGACCGCTCAGCTGCTCCTGGCCGGCCGGACCCGGCCGGCCAGCACGGCACCCAGCACCGCGACCCCGGCCATGGTCAGGAAGATCGCGGCGAACCCGCCGCGCGGCACGCCGCCCGCCCCGGTGGCGCCCACCGCCGCGGCCGCCCCGCCGCCCAGGCCGGCGAAGAGCACCCCGGCCAGGCCGACCAGCAGCACCGTGCCGAGCGCGTCGGACACCTGCAGCGAGGCCGAGTTGGCACCGGCCGCGTTCGGCGGGGAGAGCTTCATCACCAGCACGCTGAGGCTGGCGATCAGCAGGCCCATGCCGATCCCGCCGAACGTCCAGGCCACCGCGGCGCTCCAGGTGGGCGCGGCCGGGACCAGCACCAGCGCGCAGCCCAGGATCGCCACCGCGGTGAGCAGGAAGCCCGCCCGGATCAGCTGCTCGCGCACCCGCTCGGCCCCCGGCCGGCCCTGCAGCCAGGAGCCGAAGGCCCAGGAGAGCCCGCCGCTGGTCAGGGTCAGCCCGGCCATGGTCGGCGACAGGTGGCGCTGGGTCACCATCATCAGCGGGATGAAGGACTCGGCCGCGAAGAAGGAGCCGGAGGCCACCCCGCGCAGCAGGATCAGCGTGGGCAGCCCTCGCCCGGCCCGCAGCGTGCCCGCGGGCAGCAGCCGCAGCACCGCCGGCACCAGCAGCCCGGCGCCCAGCACGGCCGGCAGCAGCCCGATCAGGTCCAGCCGCTGCCCGGCGTACTGGAGCAGCCCCGCGCCGAGCGCGGCCATCGCGGCCAGCCCGATCCGCCGGCGGTCCGGCGCGCCCCCGCTCGCCGGGGGCTGCGCCCGCTCCGAGCGGCGCAGCGCCGGGCCCATCACCGCCAGCGGCAGCACCACCAGGGCCGGGACGGCCAGGAAGACCCAGCGCCAGCCGAGGTGCTGGGTGACGGCGCCGGAGACCACCGGGCCGACGATCGAGGGCAGCACCCAGGCCGCCGCGAAGGCCGCGAACACCTTCGGGCGCAGCGGCTCGGGGAAGGCTCGCCCGACCACCACGTAGAGCGCGACGATCACCAGCCCGCCGCCCAGGCCCTGTACCGCCCGGCCGCCGACGAAGAGCCACATGCTGCCGGCGGTCCCGGCGACCACCAGCCCGGCGGCGAACACCCCGATGCCGGCGAACAGCGGCAGCACCGGCCCGCGCCGGTCGCACCACTCCCCCGAGAGCACCATGGCGAAGAGCGTGCTGGTGAAGTAGCCGGAGAAGGCGAACGCGTAGAGGCCCAGCCCGTGCAGCTGACGGGCCGCCACCGGCATCGCGGTGTTGACCGCGGTCGCCTCGAAGGCCAGCAGCAGCACCACCGAGACGATCCCCAGGGTCAGCGCCCGGTACCGGGGACCGAGCACGCTGCCGGCGTCGGCGGGGTCGAGGGCGGGGACCGGGGGACTGGAGGTCTGTGCGGCGGTACTCATGCGAGCCATGGTAAGTGCCGAACAACGAGTTGACTCCTGACCTGCAGGACCATCCGCTCTGGTCCGCCGGTCGTAGGACTTCATGCGCCCGTCACATTCGGCTATTGACGGAACCGGCCGCGAGCCGCAAAACTGAATGAAGAAAGCAGCACGGAATACCCGACACCGAGAGGAGCCCGCGATGAACGCCCAGCCCGTCCGCCCACTCCCCTCCTGTTGTCGTCCCTGCCACTCCTGAGTTGCCGACGGGCCCGTCGAGGCCCGTTGCCCGGCCGTGTGCCCGAGTGGTTCAGGGAGCCGCCTGCAAAGCGGCGTACGCGGGTTCGATTCCCGCCATGGCCTCCATGATTCTCCTCCGGGAATTCCGGCCGGCAGCCAGAAATGCCGTCCGGAATTCCCGCGCGCCATTTTTCCCGGAAATTCCGCCGCCCGGAAATCCTGCCGGCCCGGAGGACTGCTGTCCCGGAAAAACTGCGCCCGGCCCGCTCCCGAGGATCGGGGCGGGCCGGGCGACGGAGCTGCGGCCGGTTCAGCCGGCGAGCACCACCGCGTCCTCCGGCGGGATCGGCAGTCGGCCGACCGGCAGGTTGGTCGCGGCCCGGACCGCGGCCGCCACCGCGGCGGGGGCCACCACCGCGGGCACCGCGCTGACCGCCTTGGCGCCGAAGCTGGCCACCACGTCGCGCTCCTCCAGCAGCGCGGCGATCCGCACCTCGGGGGTGTCCAGCGCGGTGGGCAGCCGGTAGCCGGTGAGCGAGGGGTTGACCAGCACGCCGCCGGCGGTGCGCAGGTCCTCCAGCAGCGCCAGCCCGACGCCCTGGGCGACGCCCGCCTCGATCCGGTCCTCGATCTGCCCCGGGTTCAGCGCCCGGCCCACGTCCTGGGCCACCGTCACGTCCACCACCCGGACCGCGCCGAGCTCGATGTCCACGTCCACCACGGCCCGCATCGCGCAGAACGCGATCGAGACGAAGGCGTCGCCCTGCCCGTTCTCGTCCAGCGGCTCGGTCGGGTGCGGCCGGCACTGGGCGGTGGCCCAGAGCTCCTTGCCCTCCAGCGCCTCGGTGATCGGCATGCCGAGCACCCCGTCGTAGGAGGTGATCTTGCCGTCGGCGATCGAGAGCAGCTCGACCGACATCCCGAAGTCGGCGGCGATCGGCGCCAGCAGCTGGTGCCGGACCATCTGCGCGGCCTTCTCCACCGCACCGCCGGAGACCCAGGTGTGCCGGCCGCGGGCCGCGGGTCCGGCGATCGACTGGTCGGTGTCCACCGGGGCGACGTAGACCTCGGTCACCCCGAGCACCGACTGCACGATCTGCCGGGCCAGCGTGGCGAAGCCCTGCCCGGCGTCCACCGCCGCGCAGATCACCGTCGCGTGGTCGCCGCTGACCCGCACGGTGGCGGTGGAGACCTCGTCCGCGCCCTCCGCGCCGAGCATGTGGCACATGCCCACCGCGTAGCCGATCCCGCGGCGCACCGCGGCCGGGTCGCCGGCACCGCCCGGGCCGCCGGGCAGCAGCCAGTCGGTGTCGGGGTCGGCCACCGGCAGCGCCGGCAGCGGCACCTCGGCCACCGCGTCCAGCAGCGCGGCCACCGGGGCCGGGCAGGTGACGGCCTGGCCGGTGGGCAGCGGGTCGCCGGTGGCGAGCACGTTGCGCCGGCGGACCTCCAACGGGTCGAGCCCCAGCCGGGCCGCCAGCAGGTCCAGCTGCGACTCGTGCGCGAAGCAGGACTGCAGCGCGCCCTCGCCGCGCATCCGGCCGGCCGGCGGGTTGTTGGTGCGCACCGCCCAGGCGTCCACGAAGACGTTCGGGCAGACGTACGGGCCGACCGAGAAGGCGGTGGCGGCGGCCAGCACCTCGGCCGAGACGTCGGCGTAGGCGCCGCCGTCCAGCAGGATCTGCGCCTCGACCTTGACCAGCTTGCCCTGGGCGTCGGCGTGGTGGCGGTAGCGCAGCAGCGCCGGGTGCCGGGCCGCGTGGGTCTGGAAGGACTCCTCGCGGGTCAGCGTCATCTTCACCGGCCGCCCGGTGCGCAGCGCGAGCAGCGCCAGGACGGTCTGGAAGGAGGCGTCCTCGCGGTCGGCGGCGGCGCCGGGCACGCCGGTGACCACCAGCCGCACCCGCTCCGGGTCCAGGCCCAGGCAGGCGGCGGTGCGGTCGCGGTCGCCGTGCGGGTCGGTGGAGGACAGGTGCAGTTCGACGCCGCCGTCCGGCCGCGGCACCGCCAGGCCCGCCTCGGCACCGATCGGCGCCGGGTCCTGCCGGCCCACCTGGTAGAGGCCCTCGACCACCACCTCGCCGACCGCCTCCGGGTCGCCGGTGCGCAGCGGCAGGTGGCGCAGCAGGTTGCCGTCGGGGTGCAGCGGCGGGCCGTGGAAGGCCTGCTCGGGGTCGATCAGCGCGTCCAGCAGCTGGTACTCGACCACGATCGAGGCGGCCGCCAGCCGGGCGGTGTCCGGGTGGTCGGCGGCCACCGCGGCGATCGGCTCGCCCTGGTGGCGGACCACCTCGCCGGCCAGCACCGGGCGGTCGCTCGGCGAGCCGAGCACCGGCAGGTCGGCGGCGGTCAGCACGGCCTGCACGCCGGGGACGGCGAGCGCGGCCGAGGTGTCGATCGACAGGATCCGGGCGTGCGGGTGCGGCGAGCGCAGCACCGCGCCCCAGAGCAGCCCCTCGGCCCACAGGTCGGCGGCGTACGGGTAGATGCCGAGCGCCTTCGGCAGCGCGTCGGTGCGCAGCGGCGAGCTGCCCAGGCCGAACGGGCGCTCGGCCTCGGCCTCGGCGGTCTCCTCCACAGCGGCGGGGGTGGGCCCGGTGGAGGCGGGCCCGGTGGGGGCAGGCACGGTCATGCGTGGTCGTCCTCGGGGAGGCGCTCGGGAACCGGGAAGCCGTGGGCGGAGGTGCCCGGGTCGGGCCGGCCGGGGGCGGGTTCGTAGACGGTGCCGTCGAAGCCGGCGTCGGGCGCGGGCTCGAAGACCCCGTCGAAGCCGCCCTCGTACCCGGCGCTCCCGTCGTAACCGGCGCCGCCCTCGTACCCGGCGGCCGGGACGCCGTAGGCCGGGGTGCCCTGGTAGCCGACGCTCTGGTACGGCGTGCCGGGGTAGGGCCCGGCGGCGTACGGCCCGCCCGCGTACGGCGGGGCGGCCGGGTAGTCGGTGCCGTGGGCGGGGGTGGCGTCGTAGGGGACGCCGTGCGCGGGGGTCGGCTCGTACGGCGTGCCGTGCGCCGGGGTGCCCTCGAAGGGTGCGCCGGGGGCGGCGGTGCCGTGCGCGGGGGTGGGCTCGTAGCCGCTGCCGCCGTCGTACACGGTGCCCGGGCCGAAGGCGGTCGGGTCGTAGCCCGCGGGGCTCTGCGACGGGATGGCCCCGAAGCCGGTGCCCACGGCGGTCGGCCCGTGCTGCCCGGCGGCGGCCGGGTCGGCGCCGGGCGCCGGCTGCCCGAGCGGGTCCGGCAGTTGCTGGGCCGGCGCCGGGTCGGCGCTGATCCAGCCGCCGTCACCGCCGAACAGCGGGACCTCGCCGGCGGTCGCGGTCTGGGTCCAGGCGTCCTGGTAGACGGGCGGGTCGACCGGCTCGACGGCGACCGGCGCCACCGGTGCCTCGACGGCCGGCGACACCGGCGGCGCGGCGGCGGGCGCCACCGGCTCGGCCGTGGTGCCGGCGGGAGCC
>NZ_JBNQTI010000168.1:0-18933 GCF_050325825.1 Kitasatospora sp. LaBMicrA B282 | reverse complement strand
GGGGGGGAGGGGGGGAAGAGAGGGGGGGAGGGGGGTCGGGGAAGGGCGCGGAGCGGGCGCCCGGGGACGCGTTCGAGGAGCGGGTCGCCGCGGTCTTCGCCGCGGTGCTCGGGTACCCGACGGTGCCGCTGGAGGCCGGGTTCTTCGACCTCGGCGGCAGCTCGCTGCAGCTGGGCGCGGTCTGTACCCGGCTGTCCGGGGCGACCGGCGTGCCGGTGCCGGTCTCGGTCGCCATGCGGCAGCCCACCGCCCGCGCGCTGGCCCGCTGGATCGAGGCGCAGCAGGGGGCGCGGGGGGCGGCGGCGGGCGAGGGGGCGTCGGCCGAGGTGGCGGCGTCCGGCCCGGTGGAGTCCGGCCCGGCGGCGTCCGGTCCCGTCCCGCTCAACGAGCTCCAGACCTCGTTCTGGACCCGCCAGGCGATGGACCCCGCCGACCTCTCGGCGCTCTGCCCGCTGGCCTGGCGGATCACCGGCCGGCTGGACCAGGACGCGCTGGCGGCGGCCCTGCTGGACGTGGTGGCCCGGCACGAGGCGCTGCGCTCCCGCTACGAGCTGACCGGCCGGGGCCGCGAGGCCCGCCCGGTCGCGGTGCCCTTCCCGGTGTCCGAGCTGCCGCAGTGCGCCGCCGTCGAACGGCTCGCCCCGGTCGAGGGCGAACGGTCCGCGGTCGAGCTGCTGCGCGAACGGCTGCTGCGGCCGCTCGCTCCGGAGGCGGGCGAGGTCTGGCGGGCCGTCACCGTGCCGGTCGCGGGGACGCCGACCGTGCTGTTCGGCCTGGCCTTCCACCACCTCGCCTTCGACGGGCACTCCGAGCCCGTCCTGGTCCGCGAGCTGGCGGCGGGCTACGCGGCCCGCACCGAGGGCCGCTCGGACCGGCTGCCGGCGGCCCCGACCCTGCGGCAGCTCGCCGCCGCCACCGCGGCCAACGCCGAGGTGGCCGACCTGACGGCCCAGCGCGAGCACTGGCAGCGGACCCTGCGCGGCATCCCCGAACTGCCCCTGCCGGCCCCGGCGGTGGCACCGGTGGTGGCGGACGCCTGGCGGTTCGCGCTCGACGGCGAGCGCGGTGCGGCGGTGCGCGAGCTGGCCCGGCAGCACGGCGGCACCCCGTCCACCCTGCTGCTGGCCGCCACCGCGACGGCCCTGCGGCAGCTCACCGAGCAGCACGACTTCGGCATCGGCATCCCGGTCGCCCAACGCTCGGGCGAGCTGCTGGAGGCGGCGATCGGCTGCCTGGTGAACACCGTCTGCGTCCGGGTGGCGGCGCCCGCGGGCAGCAGCTGGGCCGAACTGGTCGACCGCACCCGCGAGGCGGCCACGGCCGCGCTGGCCGCCCAGGACGTCCCGCTGGCGGAGGTGGTGCGCCTGGTCAACCCCCGGCGCACCGGGCGCAGCCCGCTCTATCAGGCGTTGTTCGCCTACCAGGACGCCCCGGACGCCCCCTTGCGGCTGCCGGGTGCGCAGGTCGCGCCGGTGCGGATCCCGCCCGCCGGCGAGGGGCTGGCCGAACTGGTGGTCGAGGTCCGGCCGGAGGCGGCGGGCGGGTACCTGGTCGAGGTGACGGGCCCGGTGCCCCCGGAGGAGTTCCGCGAGGCGTTCCTCGCGGCGCTGGCCGGGCACCCGGCGGCACCCGGTGTCAGGGCGGCTCGCCATACTTCCCCCGAACGGGTCGTCAGGTCGTGAGGGCCCTTGGAGAGAAGAGGACCCGAACGTGGTCGACCATGTCCATGACCCCGCGGTGCGGACCGAGGCCGCGGCGCTGTTCGACGCCGGTTTCGCGCTGGAGAGCCGCGGTCAGCACACGGAGGCGCTGCGCGCCTACGACGACCTGATCCGCCGGTTCGGCCAGGTGCCGGACCCGCGGGTCCAGGTCAAGGTGGCCGCCGCGTTGAACGGCACCTCCTGGCTGGTCGGGCAGCAGTCGGGCGACCAGCCGCGGGCGGTGGTGCTGGACGACCTGATAACCCGCTTCGCCGACCACAACACCGGTGATCCGGACCTGGACGGGCAGCTGGCGGTCGCGATGAACCACAAGGCGATCGTGATGGGCCGGCTGCAGGGTCCGGAGCAGGGGATCGCCCTGCACGACGAGCTGATCCAGCGGTTCGGTACGGCCACCCCCTACCTGGTCCGGGAGCGGGTCGCGATGTCGATCTACGGCAAGGGCAGCCAGCTGGCGGGGCTGAACCGCCACCGGGAGGCGCTGGAGTGCTACCAGGAGGCGGCGCGCCGGACCGGCACGGCGAGCGAGCCCAAGATGCACGAGCTGACCGCGATGGCGCTGTTCGCCTCCGGCCTCTCGCTGGAGGAGCTGAAGCGGCGCAAGGAGGCGATCGCCGTTTACGAAGATGTGATCAATCGGTATGGAAACTCGGGTGACGAGGATCTGCTCGTGCACGTGCGGTCCGCCGGGCGCCGGTTGGAGGCGCTCTCGAAGCGCCGCTGGTTCCACCTGTTCGGCTGACACCGGGTCGGCCCCCGCGC
Source organism: Kitasatospora sp. LaBMicrA B282 (assembly GCF_050325825.1). Taxonomy (NCBI): domain Bacteria; kingdom Bacillati; phylum Actinomycetota; class Actinomycetes; order Kitasatosporales; family Streptomycetaceae; genus Kitasatospora; species Kitasatospora sp. LaBMicrA B282. Next base: position 16,450 of record NZ_JBNQTI010000168.1, on the reverse strand, counting down.
TCGCTCCACTGGTCAGCGGCGTCGGTCCGGACCCCTACGATGGCGCGCATGACTACTGGGGGGCCGGATCCGCGGCTCATCGACGGCCGCTTCGAACTCCTGCAACGCCTCGGCGGCGGGGGCATGGGCCTGGTCTGGCGTGCCCTGGACACCGCGCTGCAGCGCGAGGTCGCGCTCAAGGAGGTCCGCCCGGCCGACCCCGAGACGGCGGCCGACCCGGCGCTGGCCCGGGAGATCCACGAACGGGTGCTGCGCGAGGCCCGGGCGCTGGCCCGGCTGCAGCACCCGAACGTGGCGGTCATCCACCACATCGTCGACCGCCCCGACTACGAGAACCCGTGGCTGGTCATGGAGTTGGTGACCGGCGGCAGCCTGGCCGACCGGCTCGCCCGGGGGCCGCTCGGGGTGGCGGAGGCGGTCCGGATCGGGCGCGGGGTGCTCGCCGCGCTGCGCGCCGCGCACGCCGTCGGCATCCACCACCGGGACGTCAAGCCCGGCAACGTGCTGCTCCGCCCCGACGGCACCCCGGTGCTCACCGACTTCGGCATCGCCGCGGTCTCCGGTGCCACCGCGCTGACCAGCACCGGCGCGCTGATCGGCTCGCCCGAGTTCATGGCACCCGAGCGGATCCGCGGCGAGGAGGGCAACCCGTCCTCCGACCTGTGGTCGCTCGGCATGACGCTGTACGTCGCCGTCGAGGGGCAGCACCCGCTGCGCCGCACCTCGGTGATCGCCACGCTCGCCGCGATGCTCGACGAGCCGCTGCCGCCCGCGCGCCAGGCCGGCCCGCTCGGCCCGGTGCTCGACGCCCTGTTGGTCAAGGACCCGGCGCTCCGCCCGACCGCCGAGCAGCTCGACCGGGCGCTCGCCCAGGCGGGCTACGAGGCCGAGTACGGGGCGCCGGCGGCGCCGGTGGGCGGGCAGCCGATCCCGACCGTGGTGGTCACGCCGGCAACGGTGCCCGCGCCGACGGTGGTGATCACCTCGATGCCGCAGCCGACGGTGGCCGTGCAGGACCGCGGGCCCACGCACGGACACGGGCACGGGCACGGCGGGGTGCTGCCACCTGGGAAGAGCCCGGAGGACCTGCGCTACCTGCGGCGCTGGCGGACCGGGATCACCGTGTTCGGGCTGGCGATGATCGGGGTGATCGGCACCTACAGCTTCGTGATGATGCCCGGCCGGTTCAACTCCACCTCGTCCTCCGGCACCCCGGCGACCACGGCACCCGTCACGCTCCCGGCCGGGCTGCCCACCGCGGGCGCCGGCACGGCCGGGACTGCCGGGGCGAGCGGCGGCGCCGGCGGCACCGGGGCGAAGGCGGCCGCGTCGCCGTCCACCGCCGCCGTGCAGGACCTGACCACCCCCGCCGGGGTCCGCGCCACCATCGCCACCATGCGCTCGACCATGGGCGGCACCCAGGTCTACGAGCTGGACGTGCACGAGACCAGCGCGAACGCCCAGGTACCGGTGGCCGGCACCACGACGGAGTACGACGACGTGGACTACGCCGTCAACAGCGAGCCCACCCGCCGGCAGGGCAGCGAGGTGACCCCGGACATGAAGCTGGTCGACCTCCAGAACTTCGACTGGGACCTGCTCCCGCAGCTGTGGCAGAAGGCCGCGGCCACCCTGAACGTGCCCAACCCGACCGACCACTACCTGATCATCGGCCCCGACGTCTTCGGCAACGACCAGCCGAGCATCCGCCTCTACCTGGACAACGGCTACGGCAGCGGCTACCTCCAGGTCGACACGAAGGGCAACGTGATCCGGACGATCGCCTTCGGCTCCTGACCGGGCGCCGGCGGTCGGGGGCGGCGCGGCGCCCCGGCGGCCCGGCCCGCGGGAACCGGCACGGCCAGCTGGAGTGTCATCGAGGTGACGGCGGCCGCGCGGCATGCGAGGGTCGGAACCGGCACCGGGCCGGCGCACCCGGGCCGCCACCCGCGAAGGCAGCGTGACCATGACCGACAGCTCCACCTCCTCGCCCGCCGCCACCCGGCTCTCCCGCCGGGCCGCGCTGCGGCTCGCCGTGGGCGGCGCCGCGGTGGCTGCGGTGGCCGGGTGCGGCTCGGGCCGCTCCGGCTCCGCCTCCCCGTCCGGCACCGCCGGGCCCTCCGCGGGCACCCCGACCGTCACCCCCTCCGGTACTCCCGCCCCGACCCCCACCCCGTCCGGTGCGACCGCCGGCCCTGCCGGCCCTGCCGGCCCCGCCGACTGGGCCGCGCTCGCCAAGGACCTCCAGGGCACCCTGGTCCGCCCCGGTGACGCCGCCTACGCCGAGGCGAGCCGGCTCTACCAGCCGCAGTTCGACACCCAGCGGCCGGCCGCGGTCGCCTACCTGGCCGCTGCCCAGGACGCCGCCACCTGCCTGGCCTTCGCCCGTCGCTACGGGGTGCCGATCGTGCCGCGCAGCGGCGGGCACAGCTACGCCGGTTGGTCCGGCGGTCCGGGCCTGGTGCTCGACGTGGGCCGACTGAACGGCGTGTCGGCCGCCGGCGGCACCGCGACGGTCGGCGCCGGTGCCCGGCTGATCGACGTGTACGACGGGCTCGCGGCCCAGCAGCTCACCGTGCCGGCCGGCTCCTGCCCGAGCGTGGGCGTGGCCGGGCTCGCGCTCGGCGGCGGGGTCGGGGTGACCGGCCGGGCCTACGGGCTGACCTGCGACAGCCTGACCGGTGCGGAGGTCGTCACCGCCGACGGCCGGGTCCGCCAGGTCTCCGCCGACAGCGACGCCGATCTGCTCTGGGCACTGCAGGGCGCCGGTGGAGGCAACTTCGGCGTGGTCACCTCGCTCTCGCTGCGCACCCACCCGGCGGTGGACTGCGCCTACGCCTTCCTCTCCTGGCCCTGGTCGCAGGCGGCCGCGGTGATCGCCGCCTGGCAGCAGTGGGCGCCGAACGCGTCGGACCAGCTCTGGGCCGACCTGCACCTGCAGGCCTGGCCGGACGGCCGGCTCACGGTCAGCAGCACGGCCAACTACCTGGGCCCGCAGGGCGAGTTGGCGAACCTGGTGGACCAGCTGGGGGTGCGCCCGCAGTCGGCGGGGCTGCACTCCGCCGCCTACTTCGCCACCATGGAGGTGATGGGCGGGGTGGCCGGCTGGTCGGTCCCCGCCGCCCACCTGCCGGGCACCCTGCCCGGCCACTCCCCGCAGGGCAAGCTCACCCGGGAGTCCTACGCCGCCCGCTCGGACTTCTACACCCGACCGATCGACCCGACCGGCGCCGCCGCCCTGGTCGCGGCCGTGGGCCGGTACGCCCGGACGGCGCCGCAGGGCGGCAGCGCCGCGGTCGCCTTCGACTCCCTGGGCGGCGCGATCAACCGGGTCGGCGCGACGGACACCGCTTTCGTCCACCGCAACGGGCTCTTCCTCGCCCAGTACATCGCCAACTACCCGTCCCCGGGCGCCGGTTCGGGCCCCGCAGTGGACCAGTCACAGGCCTGGCTGCAGGACGTCTGGTCCACCATGCGCCCGTACGCGAGCGGCGAGGCGTACCAGAACTACGCCGACCCGCACCTGACCGACTGGCAGCAGGCCTACTACGGCGCCAACCTACCCCGCCTGCGCCAGGTCAAGCAGACCTACGACCCCACCGGCCTGTTCCGCTTCCCCCAGGGCATCCCGCTCTCCTGAGCAGACACCCTGGGGCCGATCCCGTGGACGAGGGTCACCCGGTGTGGCCGTCCCGGGCCGGGGGGAGGTCGGGGGTGGTGACGGGGCAGAGGGTGGCGGGGATGTCGAACTCGGTGCTCTGGCCGTGGGTGATCCGGCGGGCCTCGGCCTTGAGCAGGACGCGGCCGACCTGGTCCAGGACCCGGCGGGCCAGGCGGTGGTGTTCCTCGGCGTCGTGCAGCCGTTCCTCGACCTTGACGGCGTGGGCGATCGCCTTCTCCCAGTGGCCGGCGGGCACCGCCATCCAGTCGGCGACCTGCGGGCCGATCATCCGGCGGAGCATGGCCGGGACGGCGCCGCGGGCGCCGAGCGGGGTGAGGTCGTGGTAGAAGTCCAGCAGGGCGCCGGTGAGTTCGACCCCGTCGGAGGAGGGGCCCTGGTAGCGCAGGGCCATGGTCTGCCACAGCTGCCGGCCCTCGGCCAGGGTCTCCGGGATCACGTCCGCCCGCAGGCCGAGCAGGACGCCGACCACCCGCCACACGTAGTAGTAGTCCTCGGCCACGTCCGGCGGGCAGTGCACGCCCATCCGGTCCATGCCGTCCAGCACGGTGACCGAGAAGATCAGGGTGGCGCCGAGCAGGTCGTCCTGGCAGATCGGGACGCCGTCCTGCTCGACGTCCCAGTGACCGTCCCGGAGCACCAACTGCCGGACCGCGGCGTGGATCAGCCGGACCTTCTGGATCGTCGGGATGAGGTCGCCGTGCGGTCCCAGCGCGTCCTCGGCCATCAGGTGGAGCATGAACTGGGTGGTCTCGGAGAGCCGCCGGTGCGGGTGGTCCAGCCGGTGCGTGGTGCGCAGCAGCTTCGCGCCGACCGGTACCGCGTAGCAGCCGACCAGGCCGGCCAGCGAGAGGGCGGAGACGGCGTGCACCCCGTCGTGCCGGAAGAACGCGTGCACCCGGGCGACCCGGTCGTGGTCCACCCAGGCCGGCAGCGGGTGGGTCTCCAGCAGGAAGGTGCGGAGCACGTCCGGCAGGTCCTCCGGGACCAGCTGGTCGTTGTGGCGCAGGCCGTGCAGCACCTGGTTGGCGTGGTCGAGTTCGCCCGAGTCCAACAGTTCGCCGACCACCCGGTCCGCCATCGGGTCGCCCTCGGCCCGCAGGTCGGGCAGGGTCGACGTCGGGTTCTCCATGCAGCCACTCCGCTCGCTCGGCGCGGATCGGCCCGTGCCGGGCCGATCTCCGTCACCGACACGATGGCCGCACGCGGCCCGGCCGTGGGGCCGGGAGCGGTCGAGAAGATCCGATCGAGTGATCCCACTCGTTCACACGTCAGGGGATTCACCCGGACGGGGCGTCAGCTCGCCGCGCCCGCCGGCGGGATGTTGTAGTTGACCCGGAAGAGGTTGGCCGGGTCGTAGCTCGCCTTGAGGGCGGCGAGGCGGCGGTAGTCCGCGGGGGCGTAGCAGGCGCGGACCCGGTCGGGGGTGGCGTCGTCGATGCCGAGGAAGTTCACGAAGGAGCCGCCGGTGCCCCAGGGGGCGATCTTGTCGTGCAGGGTGGCGTGCACCTCGCGCAGGTCCGGCAGGGTGGCGGGCGGCATGATGAAGGTGGAGAAGACCATGAAGGCCGCGTCGCGGCCGCCGACCGCGTTGGGGACCTCGGGCATCCGGGCGTAGGCGCCGCCGTGGTGGCGGATCTCCAGGATGACGGGTGCCTCGGCCTGCGGGCCGGCCAGTTCGAGCAGCGTGTCCACGGCGCCGGGGGCCAGCTCGCGCAGCGCGGTGTTGCGGTCGTAGGCGGCCACCGGCATCGGCGGCTCGTGGTGGATCGAGCCGGTCTCGGTGACCGGCATCTCGCGCAGGGTGTCCAGCAGGGTCGGGCCGAGCGCGCGCAGCGGGCGCACCCACGGCTCGGCCGCCGCGGTGGCGCCGCACCAGGCGATCCGCACGTGCGCGACGAAGCGGCCGCGCAACGGCTCGGGGAGGACCGGGAGTTCGGGGTACTGGATCAGCTGGATCGAGGAGGACATCTCCTCGGGCACGGTCTCGGTCCACGCGGCGTAGGCGTGCAGGACCTCGGCGGCGGACTCCCCGGGGAAGTAGAGCCCGCCGCCGAAGATCCGGGCCACCGGCACCAGGTCGAGCTCCATGGCGACCACGATGCCGAGGTTGTCCTTGCCGCCGCGCAGGCCCCAGAACAGGTCGGGCTCGCGCTCGGCGGAGACCTCGCGCAGCTGCCCGTCGGCGGTGACCACCGTCATCCGGCGCACCCGGTCGGCCGCGTAGCCGTAGCGGCGGCCGAGCAGGCCGATCCCGCCGCCCAGGGTGTAGCCGACGACGCCGACCTCCGGGTTGGAGCCGCTCAGCGGAGCCAGACCGTGCGGGGCGACCGCGCCGAGCACCTCGTGCCAGCGGACGCCGGCCTCGACCAGCACGGTGCGGCGCACCGGGTCGACCGTGACGCCGCGCATCCGCGAGGTGTCGACCACCAGGTGGCCGTCGGTGGGCGCCGAGATGCCGTGGCCGGTGGCCTGGACGGCGACGCCCAGACCCGCGCCGGCCGCGTGCCGCACGGCGGCCGCCACGTCCGCGGCGGCACGTGCGCCGACCACCAGGGCCGGCCGCTGGTCGAGGGCCAGGTTGTAGCCCAGTCGCTCGCCGTCGTAGCCGTCGTCGCCCGGCCGGAACACCGGCCCCGAGATCCCGATCATGCGCTCGACGGTAGGGGCGGAGGTGGCGGTGGGGCGAGCACGGGGGTGATGGTCTGTCACCTTGGGGGAGGGTGTCACCTCGACGCGACGTCACCCGGTGGCGTGGACCCCAGGCCCCAGACCGGGCCTCAGGCCTCAGCCGATCTCGTACGGCTTGGTCATGATCTCCAGCTTGTGCCCGCTCGGGTCGAGGAAGTAGACCCCGCGGCCGCCGTACCAGTGGTTGATCCGGCCGGGCTCCCGGTGGAACGGGTCCGCCCAGTACTGCTCCCCGCGCTCGGTCAGCCGGCCGAATATCTCGTCGAACTCGCTCTCGCCGACCAGGAAGGCGTAGTGCTGCGGGGTGATCGGGCCGTCCTCGCGGAGCACGTCGAGGGAGACGGCGTTGCTCAACTGCAGGACCAGGAAGGGGCCGTAGTTCTCCGGTTCGGCGAGGCCGAAGACCCGGGTGAAGAAGTCCGCGGTCTCCCGCGGGTCCTTGGCCGCGAGGATGGTGTGGTTCAGCTGGATGGCCATGGGTTCCTCCCCTTCCGCTGCTGCGAAGGCTGGTGGTGGCGGGACTGCACTGGTTACACTACACGTTGTAGTGCAAAATCGACCAGGGGAGACCAGAGATGTCGACGGCCGTCCGACCGGGAGCCGCCACCGCCCACCGGGGCATGCCTGAGAAGCGCAAGGCTATCGTCCGCGCCGCCCGTGCGGTGTTCGGGCGGGAGGGCTACACCCGGACCAGCGTGGACACCATCGCGGCCGAGGCCGGCGTGTCCAAGCGGACCATCTACAACCACTTCACCGACAAGGAGCAGCTGTTCCAGGAGGTCGCGCTGGCCGGCGCCACCGAGGTGACCACCGCGCAGGCGGCGATCGCCGACCACCACCTGCACAAGATCGTGGACCTGGAGGCGGACCTGATCGCCTTCGCGCTGGCCCGGGTCGGCTCGCTGGAGACCTTCAGCGACCACTGGGCCCTGGTGCGCACCATCGAGGCCGAGGCGCCGCGGATCCAACCGGCCGTGCTGGAGGCCTGGCAGGAGGCCGGGCCGCGCGAGACCCACCGCGAACTCATGCGCAGATTCGCCGAGTTCGCCGACCTCGGGCTGCTCGAGGTGGCCGACCCGGACCGTGCCGCCGCCCACTTCAACCTGCTGACCTTCATCAGCATCACGCTGCCCTCGTTCTACGGCGCGATCCCGCTCGGCCGGCCGCAGGTCGAGGCGATCGTCACCGACGGGGTCCGCACCTTCCTGCGCCTCTACCGCCCGGGGGCCGTCGCGAACGACTGAACCGCTCGACCCGACTCAGGTCGACCCGGGCCCGTCGACGGGCCGCCGCGCGGGCCCCCGGACAGGCCATGGCCCCGGCGGCCCGCGGGGGAGTGTGTCAGCTCGCCCGGCGGACTTGACGGACCCGGAAATCGCCCGTTGCCCGGCTCCGGCGCCGCTCGCCAGGATTCCCGCCATGGGCGAACACACTACTGAGATTGCGCCGCTCTTCGAGGTGCGGGCAGAAATTCCGGTCGCAGCCGATCCGGCCGTCGTCTATTCCGTGATCAGCGACCTGCCGCGCAGCGGCGAGTGGAGCCCGGAGTGCCAGGGCGGCGAATGGGTCGTCGGCACGCCGGCCACCGTCGGCGCGGTCTTCCGCGGCGAGAACCTGCGGGCCGAGTCCGTCGTCGCCTGGGCCCCCGTGGTCCGCGGCAGCTGGACCACCCACGCCGAGGTGGTGGCCGCCGAGCCGGGCCGCACCTTCCGCTGGGCCATGCAGGACTCGGGCGGCCGCGCCCAGGACAGTGTCTGGGGCTTCGACGTCCAGGCCGCCGAGCAGGGCAGCACGCTGGTGCACCACTTCCGCATGGGAACCGCCACCGAGGGCATCCGCGGCATCACCGCCGAGATGGACGAGGCGGCGCGGCAGAAGTTCTTCGCCGAATGGGGCGAGAAGCTCTCCGAGGACCTCGGGAAAACGCTCGCGCGCATCCAGTCCGTCATCGAGAAGAACTGATCGCCGGTTTTCCTGAGGAGAGGTCAGCGAAGTGTTTCTGCAGCGCATAGGAAATCGCGGAATCCGTCTGGGGACGCTTTTCGAGCGGGCGGCCGCCCGGCACGGGTCGAACGTCCTCATCCTGGACCACGACCTCGACGTCGCCCCGGCCCTGGGCCGCCGGGCGACCATCGCCGAGGTCGCGGACCTGATCGACGACCTGGCCGCCCGGCTCTGGGCCGCCAAGGTCCGGCCCGGCCAGCGCGTGGTGATCTACAAGTCCGACGGCTTCGACATCACCCTGCTCGCCTGCGCCACGGCCCGGGTCGGCGCCGTCCCGGTGCTGCTGTCGCCGAAGCTCGACGGCGAGACCGTGGCGGAGCTGATCCGCCGCACCGACGAGCCCTACCTGCTCACCGACCAGGTCAAGCTGGAGCAGGAACTTCCGGGCGAGGTCTTCGAGTTCGCCGAGCGGGTGCTGCTGGCCTCGGGCACGTACCAGGGCGCCACCGAGCTCGCCGCGCTGGCCGGCTCGCCCCGGGTGCCCGCCGTCACCATGCCGGCCGACCACCCCACCCTGATCACCCACACCTCGGGCACCACCGGCACCCCCAAGCTGGCCGTGCACACCGGGCGCACCCTGCAAGCCCGTTACCGGCCGCAGGCCACCGTGGTGGCGCCGCTGGTCCCCGGCCGCGAGACCATCGCGATCCACGTCTCCTTCGTGCACTCGCGCCTCTTCACCGCGCTCGCCATCTCGCTGCTGCGCGGCTTCCCGATCCTGGTGCTGCGCGAGTCCGACCCGGCCCACGTCGCGGACCTCTTCGCGCAGCTGCGCCCCGGCATCCTGGAGGCGCACCCCAACTCCTTCATGGCCTGGGAGGAGCTGGCCGACGACCCGCGCAAGCCGCTGGCCAACGTCAAGCTGTTCAGCAGCACCTTCGACGCCATCCACCCGCGCACCGTGCAGCGGATGCTGGCGGCCACCGAGCGCACCGCGCCGGTCTTCGGCCAGCTGTACGGGCAGAGCGAGATCGGCCCGGCCGTCGTCCGGTCCTTCTCCAAGCGCCGCGGGGCGGACGCCGACGGGCGCTGCGTGGGCGTGCCGTTCCCCGGCTTCACCGAGGTCCGGGTGGTCAGCCGGGACGGCAACCCGCCGTCCGAGACCAACCCCGGCTTCATCGAGGTGCGCAGCGACGGCCGGATCGTCACCTACCTGGGCGAGCAGGAGCGCTACGACCAGCAGGTCACCGACGGCTGGTGGCGGATGGGCGACGTCGGCTACCGCACCAAGTGGGGCTGCGTGCACCTGCTGGACCGCGAGGTCGACCTGATCGAGGGCTTCGGCTCCACGCTGGCCGTCGAGGACACGCTGTTCGCCCGGCTGCCCGAGCTGACCGAGGTCATCATCGTGCCGGACGCGGAGGGCCGGGCCGTGCCGGTGATCTGCACCAAGGACGACCAGCCGTTCGACCCGCAGACCTGGCAGCGCGCGGTGGCCGGACTGCCGGCGATGGCGGAGCCGGTGCTCTGGCGCCAGCAGGACCTGCCGCAGACCGCCACCACCAAGATCAAGCGGCTCGAGCTGGTCCGGCTGCTCGCCGCGGCCGCTCCGGCGCACGCCGCGAGCTGACCGAACGGGGGAGAGCAGGATGTCGAAGATTGTCATCGTCGGCGGCGGGATCGGCGGCCTCGCCGCGGCCCTGGCCGTGGCCCGGCAGGGGCACCGGGCCGTGGTGCTGGAGCGCGCGCCGGAGTTCGCCGAGATCGGGGCCGGGATCCAGATCGCCCCGAACGGGATCCACGCGCTGGAGCAGCTCGGCCTGGGCGACGCCGTGCGCGAGTCCGCCGTGCACATGCGCGAGCTGCGCTTCATGGACGGGGTCAGCGGGGAGCACGTGGTGAGCCTGCCGCTCACCGAGCAGTACCAGCGCCGGTTCGGCAACCCCTACGTGGTGGTGCACCGCGCCGAGCTGCACACCCTGCTGCTCCGGGCCTGCCTGGCCACCGAGGGCGTCGAGCTGCGCGGCAGCTGCACCGCCGTCGGGTACGAGCAGGACGGCGGCACCGCCACCCTACTGCTGGAGAGCGGGGAGCGGATCACCGGGGACGCGCTGATCGGCGCGGACGGCATCAACTCCGCGATCCGCCGGCAGCTGGTCGGCGACGGTGCGCCGCGGATCTCCGGCATCACCGTCTACCGGGCCATCCTCCCGATGGACCAGGTGCCGCCGGAGCTGCGGATGACCACCTCGGTGACCTGGTGGGCCGGCCCGGGCTGCCACTTTGTCCACTACCCGATCGCCGGCGGCGCCTACCTCAACCTGGCGGCCAGCAGCGACAACCACGCCACCGAGGCGCTGGCCGGCGTGGCGGTCGGGAAGGACGCCGTGCGGGCCGAGTTCGCCGGGCTCGGCGAGGACGCGCACAAGCTGCTGGAGCTGGGCGAGGACTGGAAGTCCTGGGTGCTGGTCGACCGCGACCCGGTCGCCGACTGGTGCGACGGGCGGGTCACCCTGCTCGGCGACGCCGCGCACCCCATGCTGCACTACGCGGCCCAGGGCGCCTGCCAGGCGCTGGAGGACGCGGTGCTGATCGGCGAGCTGCTGGACTGCTCGGCCGACGAACTCCCGCAGCGCTTCGAGAAGTACAACGCCGAGCGCCGCGAGCGGACCGCCAAGGTCCAGCTCGCCGCGCGCGAGAGCATCAAGCTGTGGCACCCCCGCGGCCAGGCCGCCGCGGACCGCAACGCGATGCTCTCCGCCCTCTCGGCCGACCAACTACACGACGAGGTGGCCTGGATGCACGGCGTCCGCAGCTTCGGTCTGAACGGAGAGCAGAAGTGACGACCAGCCAGTTCGAGGTCTGCATCATCGGTGCCGGCCCGCGCGGGCTCTCGGTGCTGGAGCGGATCTGCGCCATCGCGCGCGGCTCCGCCGACCCGCGCCCGGTGACGGTGCACGTGGTGGACCCCAACGCGCCCGGCGCCGGCCAGGTCTGGCGCACCGACCAGTCCCGCCACCTGCTGATGAACACGGTGGCCTCGCAGATCACCGTCTTCACCGACGACAGCGTCCGGGTCGAGGGCCCGATCGAGCCCGGCCCCACCCTGTTCGAGTGGGCCAAGGGCCTGGCGGACCAGCCGGCCGGCAGCGTCGACGACCAGACCCTGGCCGAGGCCCGCGAGCTGGGCCCGAACACCTACCCCACCCGCGCGTTCTACGGCTGCTACCTGTACGACAGCTTCCGGCGCGTGGTGGCCGGCGCCCCCGAGCAGGTCACCGTCCAGGTGCACCGCTCCCGCGCCGTCGCGATGGCGGACACCCACGGCGCACCCGGCGGCCCGCAGGGCATCCGGCTGGAGGACGGCACCCGGCTCAACCGGCTGGACGCCATCGTGATGGCCCAGGGCCACGTGCCGGCCAGGCTCACCGCCCGCGAGGCCAAGACCGCCAGCCTGGCCCGGATCCACCACCTCAGCTACTACACCCCGGCCAACCCCGCCGACCTGGACATCAGCGCGATCGAGCCCGGCCAGAACGTGCTGCTGCGCGGCCTGGGCCTGAACTTCTTCGACCACATGGCGCTGTTCACGCTCGGCCGCGGCGGCGTCTTCGTCCGCGAGGGAGAGCGGCTGGTCTACCGGCCCTCCGGGCTGGAGCCCAAGCTGCACGCCAGCTCCCGGCGCGGCATCCCGTACCACGCCCGCGGCGACAACGAGAAGGGCGCCTACGGGCGGTACTTCCCCAAGCTGCTCACCGCCGACCTGATCGCCGCGCTGCGCGAGCGCACCGCGACCGGCGAGCCGGTCAGCTTCGGCGCCGACCTGTGGCCGCTGGTCGCCCGCGAGGTGGAGAGCGTCTACTACTCCGCCCTGCTGGAGCAGTCGGGCCGCGGCGCCGAGCGCGAGGCGCTCACCGAGCGCTACCTGGCGGCCGACGAGGGCGCCGAGCTCGACGCGCTGCTGACCGAGTACCGGATCCCGGCCGAGCTCCGCTGGGACTGGGAGCGGCTCTCCCGCCCGTACGGGGACCGGACCTTCGCCGACCGCGACGACTTCCGCCGCTGGCTGCTCGACTACCTGGCGCAGGACGTCAAGGAGGCCCGCGCCGGCAACCTCAGCGGCCCGCTGAAGACGGCCCTGGACGTACTGCGCGACCTGCGCAACGAGATCCGGCTCGCGGTCGACCACGGCGGCCTGGACGGCGACTCGCACCGCGACGACCTCGAGGGCTGGTACACCCCGCTCAACGCCTTCCTGTCGATCGGGCCGCCGGCGACCCGGATCGAGCAGATGATCGCGCTGATGGAGGCCGGGGTGCTGGAGCTCACCGGCCCCGCGACCGAGATCCGGATCGACACCGAGCAGCCGGCCTTCGTCGCCGCCTCCCGGGAGGTCCCCGGCCCGGCGGTCCGGGCCACCGTGCTTATCGAGGCCCGGCTGCCCGAGCCGGACCTGCGCCGCACCGACGACCCGCTGCTGCGGCACCTGCTGGAGACCGAGCAGTGCACCACCTACCGGATCGCGGCGCAGCGCGGCGGCAGCTACGAGACCGGCGGCCTGGCCGTCACCGAGCGCCCCTACCGCCTGCTCGACGCCCGCGGCCGCGCGCACCCGCGCCGGTTCGCCTACGGCATCCCGACCGAGTCGGTGCACTGGGTCACGGCGGCCGGCATCCGGCCCGGCGTCGACTCGGTGACCCTCGGCGACTCGGACGCCATCGCCCAGGCGGTGCTCGCACTGCCCGAACTCACCGAGGTCCCCGCCGGCGTCCGGCCCACCCCGGCCGAGACCGACCTGCTGGGCGTCCTGGTTTGACTTCCTCCCCCTCCTGAGGAGGGGGATTCCCCTCAGCCTCGCGGCTGAGCCGCGGCGCGTGAGCGCGGCGGTGGGACGACTTCCTGCTTCACCGTCGACCGCCCGCCCGGAGCACTCCGTTGAGGTCTTACGCCGCCTCCACAGGCTGCTGCCGCCAGTCCGGCGGCCAGGATGTTCTTCGCCGCGTTCACGTCCCGGTCGTGGACCGCTCCGCAGCCACACGTCCACTCGCGGACGTTCAGGGGCATCGCGTCGCGGATGGCTCCGCAGGCCGAGCACAGCTTGGAGCTGGGGAACCACCGGTCGATGGTGACCAGGTCGCGGCCGTACCAGGCACATTTGTAGTCCAGCATGGTTCGCAGCTCGCTCCAGCTCGCGTCGCTGATCGCGCGTGCGAGCTTGTGGTTCTTGAGCAGGTTGCGGACCGTCAGGTCCTCGATCACGACCGTTTGGTTTTCGCGGACGAGTCGAGTGGTGAGCTTGTGCAGGAAGTCCCGGCGCCGGTCGGCGATCCTCGCGTGGATCTTCGCGACCGTGCGCCGGGCCTTGTCCCGGTTGATCGAGCCCTTGGCCTTGCGGGACAGGTCCTGCTGGGCCTTGGCCAGGCGTTCCCGGTCGCGGTATTCGTGTCTCGGGTTGGTGATCTTCCCCGCGGGCAGTTCCCGGGACCACATGATGTCCAGCGGTTCGGTCATCTTGGCCAGCGTGAGGCGGCCGTCCCGGTAGCGGAACGCGGAGGCGGTGTACTCGGCGCTGTCGTGGGATCTCTTCTTCGACTTGAACCGGGGGTACTTCGCCCGTCTGTGCCAGAAGTTGGAGAACGCCCCTTGCAGGTGCCGGAGCGCCTGTTGGAGCGGAACGGAGGAGACCTCGGCCAGGAACGCCAGTTCCTCGGTCTTCTTCCACGCCGTCAGCATGGCCGACGTCTGGTACGCGACAGCTCAGCCGCCTGCGCATCGGTCGGATGGAAGCGGTACTTGAAGGCCCGCGTTCCCTGAGTGACTGTCATGGAACACGCGGTAGCACTCATCCTTATGGTCACCTGCGGCCAATCGCCGATCCGAACGTCGGTCCACCTCGAACAGCGAAACGGCCATCCGCCTGTCCTTCTGGGGGCGGGTCAGGGGCCTTCAGCGACAGTTTCGTTTCTCCCCCCGCAAGCGGGAGGTACCCCCACCCCCGGCTGAGGCCGAGGTATCCACGAAGGAGTCCAGATGAGTCAGGTGACCGACGCCGGCCTGCTCTCCCCGGTGCGGGCCGGCACCCCGGTCGAGGCGGTCGTCGACGACCGGGCCTGGCTGCAGGCCATGCTCGACGCCGAGGCCGCACTCGCCCGGGCCCAGGCCCGGCTCGGCACTCTGCCCCGGCGGGCCGCCGAGCTGATCACCGCCAAGGCCCGGGTCGACGCCTTCGACCCGCGCGCTCTGGCACTGGCCGCCCGGGAGACCGCCAACCCGGTGGTCGGCCTGGTCGCGGCCCTCACTCGCACGGTGGCGGCCGCCGACCCCGCCGCGGCCGAGTACGTCCACCGCGGCTCGACCAGCCAGGACATCTTCGACACCGGCGCGATGCTGGTCGCGGCCCGGGCGCTGCGCCTGATCCGCGACGACCTGGCCCGCACCGAGCGGGCGCTGGCCGAACTGGCCCGGAAGCACCGGGACACCGTGATGGCGGGCCGCACCCTGGCGCTGCAGGCGGTGCCGACCACCTTCGGGCTGAAGGCGGCCGGCTGGCGCCAGTTGCTGCTGGACGCCGAGGACCGGATCGCCGGGCTGCTCGAGGGCGGCCTGCCGGTCTCGCTCGGCGGGGCGGCGGGGACGCTGGCGGGGTACCTGGAGTACGCGCGGGTGGATGGTGGGGTTGGGGGTGGAGGTGGAGGTGCTGACGAGGACGGGGGCGCTGTCGACGGCTACCCCGACCGGTTGATCGCCGCGTTCGCCGCGGAGACCGGACTGGCCCAGCCCGTGCTGCCCTGGCACGCTCTGCGCACCCCGATCGCCGACCTGGCCGCCGCGCTGGCCTTCACCGCCGGCGCGCTCGGCAAGATTGCGATCGACGTGCAGACGCTCACCCGCACCGAGGTCGGCGAGGTCGCCGAGCCGGGTGCGGCCGGCCGGGGCAGCTCCTCGGCGATGCCGCACAAGCGCAACCCGGTGCTGGCCACCCTGCTCCGCTCGGCCGCCCTCCAGGTCCCGGTCCTCGCCGCCGGCCTGACCCAGTGCCTGCTCGCCGAGGACGAACGCTCCGGCGGCGCCTGGCACGCCGAATGGCTGCTGCTGCGCGAGTGCCTGCGCCTGGTCGGCGGCTCCGCCCACACGGCGGTCGAACTGGCGGAGGGGCTGGAGGTGCGCCCCGACCGGATGCGCGCCAACCTGGCCCTCACCGGCAGCCAGATCGTCTCCGAGCGGGTGGCCGCGGTGCTGGCCCCCCGACTCGGCAAGGTGGCGGCCAAGGACCTGCTCACCGCCGCCTCCGCCACCGCCGACCGCGAGGGCCGCACCCTGGCCGAAGTCCTGGCCGGCACCCCACACCTGGCCGGCCTGCTCGACGAGGCGGACCTGGCCACCCTCTGCGACCCCGCGGGCTATCTGGGCGCCGCCCCACGCCTGGTGGAGCGGGCGCTCTCGTCGTGAGGGGGCACGGGCGCGGCGGGCGCGGAGCGAAGGCCCCCCGCTGCTGCGCGCTGGGTGGCGGGGCGCGGGGGTGGGGGCGGGAGTCCCGTGGAGTTGCGTGGTGGTGGTGTGGTGGTGGCGCGGGGCGGGTGAGGTGAATCGGTTTCTGCGCGCGCTCGTTCGCTTGCTCAGCAGTCCCCTGGCCGTAGGCCGGGGGACTGCTGGCGTTGGTGGGGTGGTGGCGGGTGGGCGGGGCAGGGGTGACGGTTCTGGGACGGGCCTGACCGCTTCCGTGTCTCGCGGGTCACGCACTGGTCGGGGGCTGGTCTTTGAGCCGCCCGGCCTGCTGCTTGTCCTGCCGGCAGCCCGACCTCGCTGGCCCGCCCTGCCTGCATCGTGCCCCGCCCGACCTTCCCGGCCTGGCCCGACGCCCGCCCCGGGCAGGCCTCCCGGGGCCGGTCTGACGCCCGGCCCGGTCTGACGCCCGGCCCGGTCTGACGCCCGGCCCGGTCTGACGCCCGGCCCGGTCTGACGCCCGGCCCGGTCTGACGCCCGGCCCGGTCTGACGCCCGGCCCGGTCTGACGCCCGGCTCGCACGGCGGGCGCCCGCCCAGCCTGCCGCTCTGCCCGCCCGGCGGGCGCCCGGCCTTCAGCCTGACCTCCCAGGCCGGGCCGACCTTCTGGGACCGACAAGCCGCTCCCAGAAGG
>NZ_JBNQTI010000167.1:0-19102 GCF_050325825.1 Kitasatospora sp. LaBMicrA B282 | reverse complement strand
CCAGTTGGTGGCGTGGACGGCGGTGACGCGGCCGGCGCCGTCGTGGTCGAAGCGGCGGGTGCCGGTGTGCTGGTCGTGGAGGGCGGTCAGGGTGCCGTCGGCGCGGTACTGGTAGGCGCGGTGTTGGAGGGTCGCGGGAGTGGCGCCCGGGTCGGTGGTGGTGAGGGTTTGGCTGGTGAGGCGGTGGGTGGTGTCCCAGGTGGTGGTGAGGGTGAGGTGGTCGGGGAGGTGGCGGGTGGTTTCGCGGCCGGCGGCGTCTCGGTCGAAGGTGATGGTGTTGCCGGCGGTGGTGAGGGTGGCCGGGTGGCCCGCGGCGTCGTGGGTCCAGGTGCTGTGGGTGGCGGTGGGGGTGGTGCGGGAGGTGCGGCGGCCCAGGAGGTCGTAGGTGTTGGTGAGGGTGCGGCCGTTGACGGTCTCGGTGAGCAGGCGGCCCAATGGGTCGTGGGTGCGGGTGAGGTGGACGGATGGGTTGGTGGCGGTGATCAGTCGGCCGAGGGTGTCGTGGGTGTAGTGGGTGAGGGTGCCGGCGGTGTTCTTGGTGGTGAGGTTGTCGAGTTGGTCGTAGTTGTAGGTGATGCGCTGGCCCAGGCCGTTGGTGCGGGCGGTGAGGCGTCCGGCTGGGTCGTGGGTGTAGGTGAGGGTGCGCTGGTCGAAGTCGGTTTCGGCGATGATGCGGCCGGCGGGGTCGTGGTGGTAGGTCCAGGTGAGGCCTTGGGGGTTGGTGACCTGGACCAGGCGTAGTTCGGTGTCGTGGGTGAAGGTGTGGCGTAGGCCGTCGGGGGTGGTGCGGGCGGCGAGCAGGTCGAAGTCGGTGTACTCGTAGGTGGTGGTGGCGCCGAGTTGGTCGGTGTGGGTGAGGGTGTTGCCCTCGCCGTCGTGGGTCCAGGTCTCGGTGGCGCCGTCGGGGGTGGTGCGGGAGGTGAGGTGGCCCTCCAGGCTCCAGGTCAGGTGGGTGGTTGCGCCGACGGGGTCGGTGAGGGCGACCAGACGGCCCAGCGCATCGCGCCGGTAGCTGCAGGTGCCGCCGGCCGGGTCGGTGGCGCTCAGGGCGAGTCCGGCCGCGTCGCACCGGAGGTGGGTGGTGTGACCGAGCGCGTCGGTGACCGTGGTGAGATGACCAGCACTGTCGTAGGCGAAGCGGGTGGTGGCACCGGCGGGATCGGTGAGTGAGGTGCGGTTGCCGGCGGTGTCGTAGCTCTGGTGCCAGGTGGTGCCGTCGGCCTCGACCACGGTGAGGGGCTGGTTGAGGGTGTTGTAGGTGGCGTGGGAGCGGGCGCCGTCGGGGCGGGTGACGGTGAGCAGGTTGCCCGCCGCGTCGTACGCGAAGGCGGTGGTGCGCCCGAGCGGGTCGGTCACCGACAGCAGGCGGTGGAAGGTGTCGCGGGTGAAGCGGGTGGTGTGGCCGAGTGGGTCGGTGTGGGCGGTGATCTGGTGACGCCCGTTGACCTCGTAGCGGTTCACCGCGCCGAGTGAGTCGGTGGCCAGGGTCAGAGCGGGGTGGTACTGGTAGCTCCAGCGCAGGTGCCCGTTCGCGCCGCCCTGGGAGGTGCAGCGGTCCTTCTCGTCGTAGGCGTAGGTGTAGCGGGAGTCGTTGCGGTCGACCCAGGCCGTCATCCGGCCCGCCTGGTCGTACTCGAAACGCAGCGCCAGACCGGAGGAGTTGACGACCTCGGCGAGGTGGCCGTCGGTGTAGCCGTAGCGGACCAGGTCGATGCCGCCGGCGCGCAGCGCGGTGATGCGGAAGTCGACGACCTCGACTTCCAGGTGATAGCCGGCGGAGTGCCGGATACCCCTGGGGGTGCCGTCGTGGTCGTACTCGAAGACCAGTTGGTGACCGGCACGGTCGGTGAGCGAGTCGATGGTCGCCAGCGCCGGATCGCTCGCATCGGCGCGGAAGGTCCGCACCTGACCCGTGGCCGGGTCGGTGACGGTATAACAGCCCTGCGCGTCCACAGCCAGCGGCCAGCGCGCACCGGTGACGGGCAGCGTCGGTGCACCCGGCGCCGGGTGCGGGTAGGCCAGCACGACGCTGTCCGCACGCAGCAGGACCACGCCCTCGGCATCGACCTCCAACCGCTCATCCAGCGTGCACGCCCACGTCGGGCCCAACCAACGCCCCGCCCGGTAATGGGAGTCATGGGTACGGCTGAACAACAGCGGCAACACACCCGCCAGATGCGCATCGGTCTGACTGAGCGTCATGAAACCGGTGGCCATGTCGATCGGGTCACCGTCGCACACCCGATCGCCGGGATTACGCCCGTTCACGTCCGGGTCCTTGACCGCGTCACGGCCCGCCCCGCCCGCCGCGGTGTCCTTGCCCGCGCCGTCCACGGCGGCCTTCGCCGCGTCCTCGGTGGCTGCTGCCTCCCCACCGCCGTCGGTCGCGATGCCGAAGGCGACGTTGGTGATGAACTTGCCGCCCGCCTCGAACGGATCCGACCCCCAACCCGAGCCGACAATGCTCTTCACCAGGTCGGTGGGGTGGACCTCGGCGTGCACCAAACCCGCGGCGACACCGTTGAGATGATCGAGGTAGGTGGCCGGGTGGGTGATGTTGTAGAGGTCCATCGGGTTCATGCTGCGCCCGAAGTCCACGATGTCCGCCGCACCCTTGGCCAGACCCCCGTACAGGTGGACGCCACCGGTCATGCCGCCCTCGGCCAGGTCGATCGAGTCCAGCTTCATCCGCTGGGTGAAGCTGGGCTCGGCCGGCGCGGTACCGGTGGCGGCCTTCAGCGCGGCGGCGGCGCTGGCTGCCGCCGCATCACGCGCCGCCCGGGCACCGCGCAACAGGTCCCGGGCGTGCGAGAGCTGCGTGGTGGTCGGGTCGTGGAAGTCACCCGGGTCGGCCGGCTTCGGGCCCGGATCCTGGTTCGCCTTCACCGCCGCGTTGTAGGACTTGATCGCCGTGTTGTAGCTGTCGACGCTCGCGTTGTAGCTGTCCTGCGCCTGCTTGTAGGCCTTCTTCGCCGCGTTGTACGCATCGATCGCCTGCTTCGCCTGATCCTGCGCCCACGTGATGGTCGTGGCGAAACCCGCCAACGCGGTCGCCGCCGCCGAACACGCATCGGCCGCCGTCAACCACAGACGCGGGTGCGGCTCGAACTTCGCCCGGAACGCATCGGCCGCCGCCCCCTGCCAGTGCGCGGAATCCATCGCCTGCAGGCCGCCGCCGGTCTCCTCGAACGCGTCGTGGAACGTGCCCAGCTTGTCCGCCGCATCCTTCACGGCCTTCGCATCACCATGCACCAGGTCCTTCGGATCATCCGAATCACCCAGCTGCTTCTCACCGACCTGCGCACCCATGTCATCGGCGACACCGTCACCGAAATTGTCGACCGCCTTGGCCGCATCATGCAGACCGACCAGGTCCAGCCCATCACCCACCACATGGGAAACCTGATCGACAGTCTTCCCGAAACCCTTCTTCCCGTCCTTGCACAGGCCCTCGACGCCGTTGCCGATGTCGTCCAACAGCCCCATCAGCCCAACCCCCCGGACACCAGACCCCCATCGCCTTCGGCCACCAGTTCGGTACGAAGATCACCTTAGTCGACCTCTGGCGACGACGACCGTGACCGCCGCCGAGGCCTCGCTCCCCTGTGGCGAGGCCGCGGCGGCGGCGTGGGTGGGGTGGTGAGATGGGATGGAGCGGGCTGCTGGGTCAGGGCAGGGGCGGACCGGCCGTGGTGTTCAGCCAGGACCAGTCCGACCAAGTGCTCAAGCCGGTCTGCCACTTGTGGTAGACGCCGGCGCTGCTGGTGCCGAAGACCTCGATCCGACCGTCCTGGTTGGTGGTGGCCGTGATGCCGGTGCCGCCGGTCCCGAAGGTCTCCCAGGTCGACCAGTCGCCGTTGACGGCCGTCTGCCAGAGGTGGGTGGCGGTGCCGGCGTTGATGGCGAACACCTCGATCCGGCCGTCGACCGAGCGGGCGGAGGAGAGGGCGGAGTCGGTGGCGCCGCCGGTGGGCGTGGCGGCCCAGTCGGACCAGCTGGTGGGGCTGGTCTGCCACTTGTGGAAGACGCCGGCGCTGTTGGAGGCGAAGACTTCGAGCCGGCCGTCGGTGTTGTGATTGACCGTCAGGTCATGACCGCCGCCACCGAAGGTCTCCCAGGAGGACCAGTCGCCGTTGACCGCCGTCTGGTAGAGGTGGCCGAAGGTGGTGTCGGAGAGCGCGAAGACCTCCAGGCGGCCGTCGGGGGCGCTCTCCATCTGCAGCCGCGAGTCGGCTGGGCCGCCGAGGCCGGCCCAGCCGGCGAAGGCGCTGTTGGGGGCGGTCTGCCAGGTGTGGAAGACGCCGGTGTCGTTGGAGGCGAACAGCTCGATCCGGCCGTCGGCGTTGCTGCCGGCCGCGACCCGGTACCCGCCGCTGCCGAGGTTGGCCCAGGCCGACCAGTCGGCGTTCGGCGCGTTCTGCCAGGTGTGGTCGAGTTCGGTCCCGTTCACCGCGAACAGCTCCAGCCGGCCGTCCTGGTTGGGCGCGATCGTCAGCTGGGCGTTGGCCGGGCCGCCCGTGTCGACCCAGTCCGACCAGCCGCCGTTGACCGCCGTCTGCCAGGCGTGCCAGACGCCGTCCGGGCCGGCGGCGAAGGTCTCCAGCCGGCCGTCCGCGTCCCGCGCGGAGACCACCCGGCCGGCGGGGTACGGGTGCGGCTTGACGGCGCTGTCCTCGAGGACGTTGTTGTAGCGGCGGGCGGTGTAGGCGCTGCTGGGGTGGCCGTCGAGGGTGGCGTCGTTGATGTTGGCGGTCAGGTGCTGCACGGGCGTCGCGCCGAAGCTGTAGTAGGAGAAGTCGCCGTTGGCGTCGAGCCAATGGTCGAAGAGGAAGACGTGGTCGCTGTAGTCGTCCATGATGTCGCCCGGGCGCAGGTCGGTGCGCGCGATCTCGAACGAGTAGCTGTCCGCCAGCGCGCCGGTCCACGGGTTGTCGGCCAGGTGCCAGGCCATCGAGACGTACCCCGAGCAGTCGCGGCGGTAGTTGAAGTCGCCGCCGGGGCCGGGAGACTTGGCGCCCGAGTCGTACGGGCCGGGCTGGTTGTCGACCCAGTACTGGGCGCGCGCGATGATCTCGCTGCGGGTGATCGGACCGCCGAGGGTCGAGTCGGCGGTCGCGGTGCCGGCGGTGGCGAGGCCGACGCCGGCCGGCGCGAGCAGCAGGGTGAGGACGAGCAGCAGGGCGCGGGCCACCGCTGCGGGCATCCGCCGGCCACGGGGGCGGGTGGGACGGGGCTGGGGGTCGGGGACGAGGGTGGACATCGCGGTCTCGTGTGCTCCTTCCGAGCTGGTCATGGGCCGACCCAGGCAGGGCCGCCGAAGGTGCCGTCGCCGTTCCAGGCGCTCCAACCGCCGTTGGGCGCGGTCTGCCAGACGTGCGAGATGTCGGCGCCGCCGGGGGCGAGGGCGAAGACCTCCAGTCGGCCGTCGGCGTTGTGGCTGACATTGACCGTCGCGGCCGCGGTGCCGAAGGAACCGTTCCAGTCACCCCAACCGGCCGACGGCGCAACCTGCTCACGCTCCGCGATCGAACTCCCGTTGGGCCCGAGCACGAAAACCGCCATCCGACCGTCCGCCTCGTGCCCCACCACCGGAACACCACCCGCCGGACCACCGAACACCCCGTTGCCATCACCGTTCCACGCACTCCAACCACCGTTCGGCGCCGTCTGCCAGACGTGCGAGATCGAACTGCGGTCGGGGGCGAGCGCGAACACCTCCATCCGGCCGTCGGCATTCTGACCGACCGTCAGGCCGGCTGCCGCGGTGCCGAACGAGCCGTTCCAGTCGCCCCAACCGGCGGACGGTGCGACCTGCTCACGCTCCGCGATCGAACTCCCGTTGGGCCCGAGCACGAAAACCGCCATCCGACCGTCCGCCTCGTGCCCCACCACCGGAACACCACCCGCCGGACCACCGAACACCCCGTTGCCATCACCGTTCCACGCACTCCAGCCACCGTTCGGCGCCGTCTGCCAGACGTGCGAGATCGAACTGTCGTCGACGGCGAGGGCGAACACCTCCAGGCGACCGTCGGCGTTCTGACCGAGGGTCAGACCAGCGGCGGGGCCGCCGAAGGTGGGGTCCCAGCTGCTCCAGCCGCCGTCGGGTGCGGTCTGCCAGATGTGCTGGATGCTGTTCCTGCCCGGGCCCAGCACGAAGAGTTCGAGCCGTCCGTCCGGGTCCCGACCCACCACCGGCAGGCCGCCGACCGGGCCGCCGAGCTGCTGCCACCCGCCCCAGCCGCCGTTGGGGGCGCTCTGCGTGCGGTAGTAGAGCCCCTGCTGGTCGGGGGAGACCGCGAAGGCGATCATCGCGCCGTCCGCCTGCCGGCCGATCGCCGGGTTCTGCCGGCCGTCGCCGAAGTCGTCCCAGCCGCCGCCCGGGGGCGCGAGTTGCAGGTCCAGGTAGTCGGCGTCGATGGCGAGGGAGACGCCGCCGTAGGTCTCGGTGGTGTCGCCCTCGTACTGGTGGATCCGCTGGTGGTTCGCCCACTCGTCGTCCGGGATCGCCGGATCCGAGGTGCTGGTGTCGCCGCTGCCCGGCCAGACCGCGAAGTCGATGGCGTCCGGCATCGCGTACGCGGAGTGGTTGGCGACCAGGTCCGTGATGGTGCTGCTGAGGCCGCCGTACACGCCGGACAGGTAGCCCCGGGCGTGCAACTCCGTGGTCCACGCCGAGAGGTAGCCGAGGACCAGGGTCGAGTGCGAGGGGTCGTACGGCTCGGAGTCCGCGAAGATCGGGGTGCCGGCCGGGAAGCCGAGCGCGGACAGTTGCGCGATCGCGTCGTCGGCGTCGCCGGCGCCCTGGTCCGCCGAGGTGATGGCGGCGCAGCTCCCGTTGCAGGCGCCGGGGGCCTGGTAGCCGACGTAGAGCGGGAAGAA
Source organism: Kitasatospora sp. LaBMicrA B282 (assembly GCF_050325825.1). Taxonomy (NCBI): domain Bacteria; kingdom Bacillati; phylum Actinomycetota; class Actinomycetes; order Kitasatosporales; family Streptomycetaceae; genus Kitasatospora; species Kitasatospora sp. LaBMicrA B282. Next base: position 12,220 of record NZ_JBNQTI010000167.1, on the reverse strand, counting down.
GTGCCAGCCGCTCGCGGCCTGTTGGGCGACCCAGTCGGCGGTCAGGTTCGGCTGGGGGCAGCCGCGGTTGACGCCACCGACGTAGAGGCCGATGGCGCGGTACGGGGAGGAGCCCAGCCAGGTGTTCATGTCGGCGGAGCTCGGGGCGGTGCAGGGGTCGAAGCCCTTGCCGGTGTAGTCGGTGGTGCTCGCGGCCACGGCGGCGGCCCGAGTGGCGGAGTCTCGAGCTGCGGAGGCTCGCGCGGGGGCGGCTCGAGTGGGGGCCGGCGCCGGCGCCCGGCTCGGCTGTGGCAGGCCGGCGCTGTCGAGGATCGCCTGCACCACCGCCCGGTCGGCGCCGTAGGTGGCGGTGACCGTGACGGCCGCGGTGCCCACGGTGATCTCGTGCTCGACCGGGTTCTCCCGGGCCGCCGAGCCGGCGCCGGGCTCGGCCGGCTGGATCGACAACGCCTCGGTGCGGCCGACCAGGTGGGCCGGGCAGTGCTGGCGCGCCCCCGGACGTCCCAGGTAGACGGCGTGCCGGTCGAACCGCACGCAGCTGTCGGGCGCCCGGTCCAGGTCGATCACCGGCCAGGACGCCGGTACCCGGAACTCGGTCCCCCGGTAGGACACGGTCCTGCCGGCGTCCGCGGCCGCACCGGCCGGCCCCGCCGCCGCAAGGCCGGCCGCGCTGAAGACCAGTGCGGCGGCCACCGCCCCGGCCAGTTCCCTGAACCTCACACAGGCTCCTTAGGTGTCGACTCGGGAGGGGTGGACAGTGCCGGCGGCTACGGGTTGATGCCGTCGAACTGCAGCACCCGGTAGGCGCCCTGCTGGGTCCACTGCGAGACGATCAGGGTCAGCGAGGTGGCACTCGCGCTGCCGGGGTGGATGTAGCCGCCGTACGGGCTGTCGACCTGCGGCCGGCCCCAGTGGTTCGGCGGCCAGGTGTTGTTGGCGACGACCTGCGGGGTCGGCGCGGACCACGCGGCGTCGGGCCGCGGGGCGGTGCGGGTGCAGATCGAGCCGTCCACCACGTCCAGGTAGCTCATGCAGTAGGTGCCGTTGATCCGCTTGACCGAGAACTCGCCGATGTTGTTCCCGGGCGCGAAGAGCGGGGTGGGCGGGGTGCCGTCGGTGGCCCAGTACCAGCTGCTGCCGTTGTAGACCCAGTTCTGCTGGGCCCCGAAGTTGCCGGCGCGGAACTCGTTCGGGTCGATCCGGAAGAGCTGGATCGCGCCCTGGTCCGCGGTGTTCTTGTGGCTGCCGTTCCAGCGCTTGGAGTAGATGTACAGCCAGCCGTCCGGGTCGATGCCGGCGAAGGACCACATCCCGTACATCGACTGGTTGACGCCCCGGTACTGCCCGTCCCAGTGGTAGGGGTAGTCGGTCCAGGTCACCCCGAAGTCGTCGGAGTAGGCCACGCCCGACATCAGGCTGCCGTCGTCACCGGCCGGCAGCGGATCGCCGCCGATGCCGTGCACCACCGAGGTGTACTGGAGGTAGGTGCGGCCGCCGAACTCGATGCAGTCGTTCGGGATCCGGGTGCTCTCCACGCCGTAGCCGTTGTCGACGCCGTGCACGTAGTCGAACAGCTGCGCGGCGGTGCCGTTGGGCGCGGCGTAGCTGAACGCGATCGGGCTCGCGCCGGAGCTGTCGAAGGTCGCCTGATCGAGCATCACCGGGGAGCCGAGGTAGGTGTTCGCGTCGTCGAAGGAGTCGCCGAACACGTAGCCCCAGCTCTGGTCGTGCTCGCGGTAGTACGGGATGCCCAGGTCCCCGCTGCCCAGGCCCTGCCGGCTCGCCGAGTCGCCGGGCTGCTGGCAGAGCGGTGCGCCGGTCTGGCCGATGCCGTTGGTCGCGGCGGCGGGGGTGGCGCGGAGCAGCCCGGAGCCGGCCACGATGCCGCTGCCCAGGGCCAGCCCCGTGCCCGTCCTGAGCAGCGAGCGCCGGGTGAAGGCGCGGTCCGGCAGGGGTGAAGCAGGCATGACGTTCTCCGTTCGAGGATGGGGGGAAGTCGGGGAAGCGCTGCGGGGCGTCCGGCCGGCCGGGAGCGGGCCGGGCGGCCGGACGCCGGCGGGTCAGGAGTTCGCCGCGAGCCAGACGATCCCGCTGCCGCCGTCCTCGCCGATGGTCCGGGTCATCACGTTGCCGTCCTGCCAGTAGCGCGGGTGCTGCTGCAGGAAGCCGCCGAACGAGTCCAGCGAGGTCGCGTCGCAGACGCCGTCGGTGTGGATGCAGAAGCGCTGGACCGGGACCCCGGGGAAGTCCACCGGCCCGGTGCCCGGTGACACCGCGACCAGCGGCAGCGGCACTCCGGCCGGCAGCAGGTGCCAGAAGCCGGTGCCGGGCTGCATCGGGTCGGCGTAGAGCATCCCGTCGACCTGCGACCGGGGCACGTCGGTGCCGTTGTTCGCGATCGTCTGGAGCGCCAGGTCGCCAACCCAGGCGCCCTGGGAGTAGCCGACGACGGTGAACCGCGCGGAGGGGTCGGCGTGGTAGGTGTTCTCCAGCGTGCTGATCGCGTTGCGGTAGCCCTGGTTGACGCTGTCGGCGAAGCTCGGGTCGAACGGCGCCGGCACCTGGTTGTGGCTGCCGATGAACGGGCCGCCGCTGGCGGGGTAGCAGACCGGCACCGGAATGCCGCCGTTCAGGTGCTGGTTGGCGAAGCCGTACGTCGTGGTGCAGGTCGGCGCGTCCGCCGCCGAGCCGGTGCCGCCGATCTCGATGTAGTAGTGGTGCGGCGCGTCGGCCTGGGCCGCGCCCGGCACCGCGGCCGCGGTGGCGGCGAGCGCCAGGGCGGCCGCGCCGAGGAGGGACTTGCAGCGGCGCAGCAGGGTGCTCGGCTTGGGGTCGGACATGGTGGTCGGCTCCTCGGACGGGGTCGGGGGGTGGGGTTGCGGTGTGACGGTGTGGCCGATGTGACGGTGTGGCGCTGTGGCGGGTGTGACGGTCCGGCGGTTCCCCATGCTGGTGTTCGGCCAGGTCAGCGGGCCATGCCAAGGACCGGCCACATATGGCCGGTCGGCCCCGGTACAGTGATCCGGCAGCGTCCTGACCGTGATCTGTCATAAGCGGCAGGGCCGAGGGCAAGGCGAGGGGCATCGAGGTTGACCAGTCAGTTCGGGGCGTTGGTCCGCGCGTTACGGCTCGAGGCGGGGCTGACGCAGGAACAGTTGGCCGATCGCTCCCGACTGGGCGTGCGCACCATCCACCGCCTGGAGACCGGCAAGCCCACCGATGCCCGGATGGGGACGGTGAAGCAGGTCGCGCACGCCCTGGCCGACGCCCTGCGGCGGGACCGGGACGCGCTCTGGACCGAGCTGCTGGCGGCGCACCGGGAGCGGGGCGGGAGGGGTGGGGGCGCCGCGACCGAGGCGCCGGCCGAGCCCTTGGGTGAGCCCTTGCCGGAACCCTCGCCGGACCCCTCGCCGCCACCCGCGGGCGAGCCCGCCGGTGCACCCCCGACCGGGGGCTCCGCCGAGCCCGGGCCCGAGCCGATCAGGCTCAGCGTCCCACCCGCCGGCAGCACCCTGGTCGAGGCCGCCGAGACCCTCGCCCGCGAGTTGCACAGCCGCTGGATCCGCGAGGAGGAGCAGCGCCGCCTGCACGACCCGTTCCCGCTGCCCGTCCGCTGGCGGACGGCCGCTGACGGCCTGTTGGACCACTGGGACAACATCCGCGGCACTCCCCCGGGCAGCACCTCCGGCCCGCTCCGCCTGGACGGCGGCTTGGCCGACGTCGCCACCGTCTACCGGCGGATCCGGTCCGGGCGGCTGGTGGTGCTCGGCCGTGCCGGCTCCGGCAAGAGCGTGCTGATGCTCCGGTTCGTGCTGGACTACCTGGGCACCCGCGCCGCCGACGAGCCGGTGCCGGTCATCTTCAGCATCGGCTCCTGGGACCCCACCGTCACCACGCTGCGCGACTGGTTGATCCGGCGGCTGCTGCGCGACCACCCGAACCTCGACGCGCGCGTCCCCGGCCGGCTGAGCCTGGCCGCCGCCCTGGTGGACGCCGGTTGGATCCTGCCGGTGCTCGACGGTTTCGACGAGATCGCCAAGGGCCTGCACGGCGCCGCCCTGGAGGAACTCAACACGATCTCCCTGCCGCTGCTGCTGACCAGCCGCACCGAGCAGTTCACCGAGGCCGCCGCGATCGACGTGCTGCGCCGGGCCGCCGGCATCGAGCTGACCGACCTGACCACCAGCGACCTGCTGCACTACCTGCCCCGCACCGCCCGCCCGACGGCGGTGACGGTGTGGGACCCGGTCCTCGACCAGCTCCGCCGGCAGCCCGACAGCCGCGCCGGCGCCAACCTCGCCACGGTGCTGAGCACCCCGCTGATGGTCCTGCTGGCCCGGACCATCTACAGCGACGCCCCGGGCCGCGACTCGGCCGCGCTGCTCGACACCGCTCGCTTCCCGACCCCGGAGTCCCTGGAGGAGCACCTGCTGGCCGGCTACGTCCCCACCGTCTACCGCCGCCGGACGGCGACCCCGCTCGGCACCGTCCGCCCGCGCCGCACCCGCGCCTGGGACCCCCAGCGCGCCCAGCACTACCTCGGCTACCTCGCCCGGCACCTGGACCGCCCCGAACAACGCGACCACCAGGACCTCGCCTGGTGGCAGTTGCCCGGCTCGCTGCGGCTGTCCTCCCGCGTCCTCGCCGTGGTCCTCGCGTGTTCGCTGATCACGGTCGCCGCCGACTGGCTCGTGGTGCCCGCGCTGAACCTGCTCGCCGGCCGCGGCGCGGGGTACGCGCTGCGGGCGGCGCTGGCCGAGGCGCTGTTCGGCCCCACGGTCGGCCTCACCTTCGGGGTGGCGTACGGACTGCTGGTGGTGATGGGCTCGGCGGTGTTCGAGCCGTCGCGGGTCCAGCTGCGACTACCCGGGCTACGGGAGCGACGGGGGCCGGCCGGGCGGCGGGGCGGGGGCGGGTCCGCCCGCCGGTTCCCCACCTGGTGCTCCGCCGGAGTGCTGGGCGGCTTCGCGGTCGGGCTCGGGTACGGCCCCGCGCTCACGGTGGGCGTGCAGCTGACCCGCGGTCAGGTGACGGTCAACGGCCAGGTGCTCAAGGGCACGGCGGTCAACTCGCTGGTGTTCGGCATCGTCTTCGCGATGGCGGGCGGGCTGGTGCTCGGGCTGGTGGCCGCCCTGGAGACCCCGCTCGACCTGGGCTCCGCCGCCACCCCGGCCGACCTGCTGGCGGTCAACCGCACCACGGTGCTCCGCCAGGCCCTGGTCCTGGTGCCGCTACTCGCCGCGGTGATCGCCTTCGGCGGTCGGCTGGTCACCGACCTGTTCCAGGGGCTGCTCGGCCCGCTCTCCTGGCCGCTCTCCGGCGGGCTCACCATCGGCGCCGTCGGCGGCCTCACCGGCGGGCTCTGCTACGCGGTGGCGTTCACCGCGTGGGGGCAGTGGGTGCTCTTCACCCGGATCTGGCTACCGCTGACCGGCCGCCTGCCCTGGGCGACGGTCGCCTTCCTCAACGACGCCTACCATCGCGGCGTGCTGCGCCAGGTGGGCGCGGTGTACCAGTTCCGGCACGCACGGCTGCAGAGCCACCTGAGCGTGGGGCGGTAGGCGCGGGGAAGCGGCGGGCGGAGGCGGTGGGCGCCGGGTGCCTCACGGGACCCGGCGCCCACTGCTCACTTGGCCGTGGCGGCCGGGGACGGCGACGGGTGCGGCGTCCCGGTCGGGCTCGGGGTGGTGGTCGCCGCCGGGGTCGGGGTGGTGCAGCTCGGCGACGGGGTGCCCGTGGGCGACGGCGTGGCCGAGGTCGGAGAGGGCGAAGGGGTCGGGGTGGGCGTGGCGGACGGGGTCGGCGTGGGCGACGCCGAGGCCGACGGGGTCGGCGAGGCGGAGGGGCCGGCCGACGGGGTCGGGCAGGTGGTGGGCGTGGGGCTCGGCGTGGGCGTCGGCGAGGCGGACGGCGTGGGCGAGCCCGTCGGGGCGGGGGTGCCGGTCGGCGACGCACTGGGCGACGGCGACGAGGTCGGCTGCGCGGTGGGCGTCGGCGAGGCGGACGGCGTGGGCGCGGACGACGGCGAGGCACTGGCCGACGGCGACGGCGCGGCACTCGGGGTGCCGGACGGCGACGGCGACGGGGTCGGCCCCGCGGCCGGGTCGACCGGGGCAACCGGCGTGACCGGGTTGACCGGGTTGACCGGGTTCACTACGGGCACCTGCACCGGCACCGCGAACGGCGAGGCCGGCATGCTCGGCCGCGCGACCACCGGGCCGGGCCCGGCCGGCAGGTCCGGCACGGCCGCAGCTCCCGACTGGAAGTGCACCATCCACGCCTTGACCGTGGCCAGGTAGTCGGCGGAGTCGTTGTAGCCGAGGATCGCGCGGTCCAGCTGGGCCGGCACCGACAGGTCACGGCCGTCCGCGCACAGGTAGTGCCCGGCGGCCAGCGCCGCGTCCCAGATGTTGTTGGGGTCGGCCTTGCCGTCACCGTTGCCGTCGGCGCCCCACACCGCCCAGGTGGAGGGGAGGAACTGCATCGGGCCGACGGCCCGGTCCCAGGCGCCGGTGACGCCGTAGGCCGCGCCGTCGTTCACGATCGCGGCGAAACCGCTGGTCCCGTCCAGCGCCGGGCCGAGGATCGGGGTGTAGGTGGTGCCGGAGGCGTCGACCCGGCCACCGTCGGCCTGACCCGACTCCACCTGACCGATGCCGGCCAGCAGCTGCCACGGCAGGTGGCAGCCCGGGTCGGTGACGGCGATGGAGGCCTCGGCCTTCTGGTAGGCGGCGAACACCGTGGCCGGGAGCTTCGGGCCCCCGACGAAGAGCGACACGTCGGGCGAGACCGGACCGGTGGTCGGCGTCGAGCCCGGCGCTCCGGTCGGCATGCCCGTCGGGAGGGCGAAGGGGCCGCCGGGCGTTCCCGGCGGCTGCGGCAGCGGCCGGAGGCCACCCCCGTCCACCGGCAGTTGCCCGGCCGCCTCCGCGGCACCAGCGCTCGCCGGCGCCCCGTACGCCGTCGGCGCGGCAAAGGTCAGGGGTGCGGCCGGCGCCGAGGCGGCGGCGAGGGCGACGAACGCCCCCGCCGTCTGCAACAGCACGCGCTTCCGTATCCGCCTGGCCATGTGAACTCCTTTCGACGATCCTGCGGTCAGTCCATGGACGAACCAACCGACCATCAGGTTCCACCGGACCGCGGCATCCCCCCGACGACCGATCGGCAGCTTGTATCAGACCATGCCGAGATGACACGGCTTCACCGAGGTTCCCCCCGGGCGGACGCGGGCGCGGCGCGGGCCGCGCCGGCGGCCTGCGCGTGGTCCGCCGCAGGTCAACGGGTGATCGTGAATCGGCCAACTCCTGGTGACCGGCGGGTGCTGCGCAGACGAAGCTGCCAGACTGGGCGCCGAGCGGGCGGGTGTCCCGCCGTCACGTCGGGGGTGTGGTGTTCATGGCAGGGCGGCCGGGCAAGTACTACCGGGCCGGGCACTGGGTCAGCCGGCCGGGCGGCCGGCGCCGGCCCGGACCGAAGCCGCTGACCGGTGCCGGCCTGCTGGGGGTGATCGGGATCATCGTGCTGCTGATGGCGATCTCGCACGGCGGCGGCGCCGGGGCGACACCGGCGCAGGGGCCGAGTGCCACGCCGACGGGGACGGCTGCCACCGCGAGGTGAGCCGGGGAATCCGCGCGAGGTGATGCGGTGGTTCAGCGTGGGGGCCGTCCGCGGCGCAGGCCGGCGGCGAGCCGGGTGCGCCAGCCTCGCTCGGGGGTGACGGGCACCGCTCCGGCCGCTTGTGCTGGCGGAGGTGGCGGCGCCGCGGTCCGGAGGCGCTGCCAGGTCGCCTGCCAACGGGCCAGCTGATCCTCCGGCAGGCCACAGGCTGCCAGCAGGAGGCCGGTGCTCCGCCAGGTCGTGGGCAGGGTCGACCGATTCAGCAGGGCGCTGATGGTGCCCGCCGCGATCGGTTCCGGAGCGCGCTCGCTGACGGCTCGCACGCTCAGCCCGCTGGTCGCCCGGACCTGGCCGAGGCCCTCGATGAACTCCGCCGCGTCGTCGAACGCCTCCGGGTCGGGCCAGCGCGGGCCGCTCGGCGGGCCCGGGGCGGCGGCCGGATCCGCGGGTGCGCCTGGTTCCGCGGGCGCGGCCTGGGCCGGGAGCCAGGGGCGGTAGGCGCGGTTGCGGGCCAGCAGCAGGCCGCCCGCCGTGTTGCGGTCGCGCTTCTGCGGCAGCGGGCGCCCCTTGGCGGCGAGTTCGGCGCGCAGCCGGCGGTACACGGTGTCCAGGTCCAGCCAGGCGCCGCCGCCCTCGATCCCGTTCGCCAGCAGGGCGAGCAGTTCCCCGGTGAACGCGGTGTACCGCTCCCCCGGCGGGGCCAGCGCCACCCCGGCCTCGGGGGCGGCGGCCAGCAGGCAGCTCCCGTCGATCTCCGCCTGGTCGGCCATCGAGGTGCCCATCACCCCGAGCGCCCGTCCGCTGAAGCAGCAGTCCAGGACGATGACGTGCCGCTCGGCACCACCGTGCAGGATCGCGCTGCGCAGCAGCGAGTACGGCACCCCGGTGTGCCCTTGTCCGGGCTGCGCGCCGGGGAGGCCGAAGAACAGGTCACCCCGGTCGTCCAGCAGCCCGTGGCCGGCGAAGTAGACCAGCAGCGTGTCGGTGGCCTCCTCGGCGGCCTGCGCGACCGGCTCCAGCAGCTCCTGCAGGCTCGCCGGCTCGGCGACCACCCGGCAGTCCGCCGGCGCCAGCCGCCACGAGTCACCGCTGCACAGTGCCTCGGCGAGCGCCGGGAGGTTGTTCGCGACCGCCGGCAGCGCCTCCAACTGCCGGTACCGGGAGACACCGGCCAGCACCGCGCGGGAGGCGGCGGGGTCGGGCAGGCCCCTCACTCCTCGCCGCTCGCCGGCGGCTGGGAGAGCAGTTCCAGCATGCGCTGCACCTCCGCGTCGGTGCCCTCGGTGAGCGTCACCTCGATGTCGCCGAGTGTCCATGGAGAGGGCGGGCGCGGCGCGGGGGCTTGGGTGGGGGTGTGGATGTGATCAGCGGGTAGCGCAGGCAGGCCCTTCGGCGGGCGCGACCGCGGGGCCGTCGAAACGGTCGGGCTCGGCGGGGGTGTCGGCCGCCTCCGGGGCCGGGCCGGTCGGCGTGGGCTGGGTGGCCTGCTTCTCGCGGGCGTCGCGGATGTCGCGGCGGAGGAGGACGATCCAGCCGGTCGGGATCAGGGCGGCGAAGAGCCACCACTGGATCGCGTACGGCAGGTGGACGCCCTTGCCGACCACTGCGTCGTCGTTGCTGCTGACGTTGGGGCCCGGGACGTGTTCGGCCTCGTCGGCGGGCGGCGGGGTGGGGCTGGTGGAGGTCAGCTCCAGGTAGCCCGCGATCACCGGCTGGTTCAGGCGGGCGCTCTGCTCGCCGCTGTTGATCAGCATGAACTGGCGGTCCGGCAGGCCGCTCGCCTTGTGGATGCCAGTGATCTTGTAGGTCTCGTCCGGGCGCAGCCGTCCGGTGACCGTCAGCTCGCCGGGCGGGGCCGGCGGCACCGTGGGGTAGGTGGTGGCGTCGCCGGGCGAGGCGACCCAGCCGCGGTTGACCAGCACCACGTCACCCGCGTCGGTGACCAGCGGGGTGATCACGTAGTAGCCGACCGTGTCGCCCGCGGCGTCGGTGCGCTGGCGGACCACGAACTCGTGCGCCTGGTCGTAGTGGCCGCTGGCCGTGACCGGGTGGTAGGTCTCCGCGGCGGGCACGGTCGCGCCGGGGTGCGAGATGGCGTCCATCGCGACCGGCGGCGCCTTCATCGCGGCGGCGGTCACGCCGTTCTGCCGGTTGGTCTGCTCGTAGCGGTGGTACTGCCACCGGCCGAGCAGGACCATCGCCGGAATGATCGCGAAGAAGACGAGGGTCAGGATCACCCAGCGCCGGGTCAGGAGGATACGGAACACCGGGTGACGGTATCCCCATTTACACCGCCACCACGAACCGGCCCCGGCTCGGCGTGCCGGAACGGCGGGACGTGGGCCCGGGACGGGTGAGGGAGCTCACAGCAGGACCCGGGTCCAGGGGCGTGGGCCGAACGGGCGAAGCCGGGCGCGGTCGGCGATTCGCGGGGCCCGGTCGGGCGCGGGCGTGCGTACCGTGCTCCAGATGGCGCCGCATTCTTCATATGATCATGCCGCCTTGAACACGCCTGGCGGGACCTGACGGGCCATCAACCGCAAGCAGCGGTCCGGCACCGGAGGTGGCCGACATGATGGATCGTCAGCTCGTGACAACCAGGCGCCTGCTGATCAGCGCAGGCTGCGCAACGCTGCTCTGCGCCTGTGATCGCCGTGCCCACGCCAAGGGAGCGCCACCGAGCGAGTCGCCGGCCACGGCGACCGCCGGCCCCGCGAGCGCGAGCGCCCCGGCGACGAGTGCGCCGCCCTCCCCCAGCCCCACGCCCACCCCGACGCCCGCCCCCACCGTGGCGCCCGGCTCCGGGCCCGTGCCGCCGGGGCGCGCCGAGACCGCGGTGCACGCAGGCCCCAAGGTGATCGCGCTCACCTTCGACGACGGGCCCAGCCCGCTGGACACCCCGCGGGTGCTGGAGATCCTGCGCGAACACGGGGTCACGGCGACCTTCTTCATGATCGGCAGGAACGTCCAGCGCTACCCGGACACCGTCCGGCAGGTGGTGGCCGCCGGTCACCAGGTGGGCAACCACACCTGGTCGCACCCCGACCTGGGTACCCTGTCGAAGAGCGGCGTCCGCCGCGAGATCGAGCGGACCGGCGACGTCCTGGCCGGCACCTGCGGCATCCGGCCGGTGCTGTTCCGCGCGCCGGGCGGGCACTTCACCCGCAACTCGTACGCGGTCTGCGCCGACCTCGGCCTGAAGTCGATCTGCTGGAACGTGGACCCGGAGGACTGGGCCAACCCCGGCACCGGCGCCATCGCCAGCCGGGTCCTGACCGCCACCCGGACCGGGTCCATCGTGCTGAACCACGACGGCTGCCTCACCGACACCCCGATCACCGCCCCGGGCGGCCCGGGTGACCGCTCCCAGACCGTCGACGCGCTGCGCAGTTACCTCCCGAAGCTGCTGGCGGCCGGCTACCGCTTCACCGTCCCGGACACGGACTGACGGAGTAGGGGGCAAGGGGGCAAGGGGGGAAAGGGCGTGGGGGGCAACGGGGCGAGGGACACAAGGTGCGGGGGCCCGGGAAACCGGGCCCCCGCACTCAGGACGCCGGATTGCCGCCCTGGTCCATCCAGTGGTGCAGCAGGTCCGCGCTGGCGCCGCTGAGGATCCGGGCGAAGTCCTCGGGGTTCTGGTGGATGCCGCTGCACCGGTCGGAGAAGGAGTCGTCGGCCTGGCAGGGACGGTCGCGGCCGAGCGACCAGAAGGCGAGCAGCCGGATGCCCTTGTCGGCGGCGAAGGCGGCCAGCCGGGTGGCGTCGTCGGCGGTGAAGACCTCGATGCCACCGTCGTTGACGCCGATCATCGGGGTGAGGCCCTGCATGGCCCAGCGGTCGGCGTCGGTCTTCTCCGGCCAGATCCGGCCCAGTTGGGCGTGCAGTGCGGTGGCTGCCTGGATCGCGGTGGCGCCCATGTCGTAGCTGGGGCCGTAGTCCATGGTCATGATGTTGACCAGGTCGACGTCCAGCTGGTGCTGGCGGGCGTTCTCCAGCAGGGCGGTCGCGCCCGACGAGAGGCCCCAGGGGTTGACCGGGAGGGTGTACTGCACGGCGAGGCGGCGCCCGGCGGCCGCGTAGTCGTGCTGGAGCTCGGCCAGGGCCTGGTTGCGCAGGTCGTTGGCCGGCTGGTCCTCCAGCACGTCGCCCTCGATGTCGAGGTCGATCCGGGTGAGGTCGTAGGTGTCGATCACCTTGCGGTAGGCGGCCTTCAGCTCGGCGACCGAGCCGCAGGTCTCGGCGAGTTCCCGGCTGTTGCCGCCGCCGAACGAGATCATCACGTCGCCGCCGGCGCGACGCAGGTCGTTCACCGCCCAGAGCCAGTCCCGGTTGTCGATCGGGATGGTGCCGTCGAAGGCGCCGGCGCAGCCGCCGTCGGGGATCACGAAGGCGAGGGTGAAGTTCTTGATCCCGGTGGCGCGCTGGACCTGGCGGAGTACCGCCGGTGAGTTCCAGACCTCCACGTACGGAGCCGCGAACCGGGCGCCGAAGCCGGAGCCGGACGGCCGCAGCGGCACGCCGCGGTCGGTGGCGGGCAGGGTGGTCGGGACGGCGGCGACGGCACCGGCCGCGGCGGCGGCCAGCGGTGGCGCCGGCGGGGCTG